>JBDTUV010000448.1:0-2504 GCA_040007575.1 Gemmatimonadales bacterium | reverse complement strand
CCTGCTTGTCGAGCTCGACCTCCACCGCGCCCGACGACATGAAGCGAGCGAACTCGCGGGCCCGCGGGTTGGTCAGCGGCAGTGCCGAGATCTTCCCCGCGAGCTCATCCCATGCGTCGTGCGGGAATAGCCCCAGGCAGTTGTCGAGCCAGCGCGCAAGGGTTGCGCCCTGCGCCAGGCGCTGCCGGAAGCGCACGGGGACGGCGACGCGACTGCGGTCGTCGAGCGTGTGCCGGAATTCGCCTGTCAGGAACGATGACTGCATGCGAGCTTGCTACCACTACTCCCCATTTGTCCCCATTTTGGGCCACTGGGCGCCATTGTACAGGGCAACAGGGTGCCGTCAAGAGATTTCTGCACCCGTGGGGCCGGACATTCGTCCTGGGACTCGAGGGGTTGGGGTCGCGGCCTTACGGAGGGAACGGGAACTCGCGGGAAGCTAGATGTCCTCGTCGTTGAGGACGATGTACCGCTTCTCCCCGTTGGGCCCCTCATACACGGCTCGGATGAGGAACCCGCCCGACTGGCCGTGGATATAGGAGAGGCCCTCGAAGAATCCATCGCTGGTGCGCCAGTGCAGGAGGCCGTTGGCGGCCACCGTGCGGTCCACCGGTGCCTTCGAGAATCGGCTGAAGTGCGCGATCTCCGAGTTGACGATGTCGCCCGCGTCGTTGACCTCGAAGAGCATGTTCTCCCCTTCGAGCACCGTCACCTCGTAGCCCTGGAAGGTGTCGCCCGGCTGCGGGGTGGGGTCCGGCTTGGGCGTCTCAGGGAATGGCGTCTGGTTGCTCGTCTCGGGCGTGGGAGACGGCTCCCCGCTCGGCGACGAGAGCACGCTGGCACTGGGAGCAACGCTGGCCGACGGAGAAGGAGTGGGCGTTGGCAGACCGACTCCCGGCCCCTTCAGCAGCACGAGCGCGCCCACCGTTCCGCCGACTGCCAGCAGCAACACGGCGCCGATGAGCAGCGCCAAACCTCGGCGTCGACCGCCACCCCTCCCCCCGCTGCCCGGTGTGGAGGGTGGCACCTTGACCGGTGGGACGGGCGGCCTGACCGGCGGCAGCGGCCGGCGCAACGCCTCCAGCTCCTCGGTGGGAATGACCAGCACGCCGCGCAGGTAGCGCGGACAGTTGCCATAGCCGCGCCCCAGGCAGACGCGCTCCTGCTGCTCGGCCGACAGCTCAACCGGGTCACCGAAGGCGTAGCAGCGATGCTCGCGGGTGAATCCGTCGTGGTATTCGGTCTGGGAGCTGGCGAGGCCCAGGAACGGACAGATGTTCGGGGGCCGCTTCGCAAGCTCCTCGAAGAGCGCGCGCCGGCTCTGCTCCCGATCTGCCGCCTCGCGGCTCTCGCGACCTCGACGCCCGAACAACGGCTGGCGACCTCGTTTCGTTCTGGGCTGGTGTCAAGCCCAACCCTCGATCGAGTGTAGCGTGGCCGATGAAGGGGCCGCGTTGCAGGCGCTCGATGGTACCAACGCCCCATTGAGGTCCGGACGCCGCCGAACCTAGGCTGGGGCACGACCGGTCCAACGCCACCCCGGTCATCGAGGGGAAGGTTCGACATGGCGGTCGAAAAGCTCGAGTCCAACGCGCGGGTCCCGATCCCCCGGCAGGGGCGCATCCGCCGCTGTCGCGTGCGCCACGTCTCGATCCTGCAGGCCGGCGACGGGCCGCGCGTCCAGGTGGACTGCCTACTCGGCGGAATCGATCATCCGCTGCCACTGGGCACCATGGACGAGGCGCGCGCCATCTGCGGCGCCTGCACCGCCACGACCATCTGGCGCGCGGACGAAGACTAGGCCGATGTCGGGCGCGAGCGGATACCGCGCCAAGTGGAGGAGTCCCTGGAGAGCGGCCTGTAAGCCGAGTTCTGTGCCGGCGCCCTTCGGCGCCGCGACGGCCATCCATCTGAGCGACCTACCCGAGGGCTGAGCGAGCAGCCTGCTGCGACGCGAACGTCGCCTTGCGCCCTCCTATTCGGTCTTGCTCCGGCTCGAGCTTGCCGCGTTTCACTCCCGCTTGCGCGGGCATCGTCACTGTGGCGCTGGTCCTCGCCTCACGGCGGACGGGCGTTACCCGCGAACCTGCTCTATGGAGCTCGGACTTTCCTCGAGCGCCGCCTTTCGACGATCGCGCCCGCGGCCGTCCGGCCGCCTCCAGGGACCAGCATCTTACTGCCGCTCGTCGATGGCCACGTTCGAGAGCCGATCGGCGTCCTTGTTCAGCTCGCGCGGCACGTGAGCGACGGTGTAGCCGGCAAGCTGGCCGAGCATCGCCATCACGCTGGCGTGGATCGGCTTCAGGTCGGGATGCTTGACCCGATAGCGACCGCTGATCTGGCGCGCCACCAACTCGGAGTCCATGCGCAGGTCGACGTGGCTCGCCCCCAGGCGGAGCGCCTCCTGGAGCGCATCCTCGACGGCGGTCCATTCAGCGTAGTTGTTGGTGCGAACGCCCAGGAAGCGGGCGAGCTCTGCCACCACGGCACCGGTCTCGGCGTCG
>JBDTUV010000447.1:0-2518 GCA_040007575.1 Gemmatimonadales bacterium | reverse complement strand
AGAACTCCACTGCCTCAGTCGAGCACGAGGCTTCGACCTCGAAGATCGGGGAGGATCAGATCTTCTATCTGAAGCAGCGGGGCCTGAACACCGAGAACGCCATCTCGATGATCGTGAACGGCTTCTGCAAGGAAGTCTTTAAGGAGCTTCCGATGGAGTTTGCTGTGGAAGCGCAGAAGCTACTGGGTGTGAGTCTGGAAGGAAGCGTCGGATAACAGCGTGAACAGTGAACAGAGAACGGTAAACCGGCTCGATCCGACCGTTCACTGTCTACCGCTTACTGTTTACGCCCTTTTAGGAGCTTGATTCGTGCTCGAAATCAAAGGCCTGCGGGCCAATGCAGGCGACAAGGAAATTCTCAAAGGCATCGACCTCACCGTCAACGCCGGTGAGGTTCACGCCGTGATGGGTCCCAACGGTTCCGGAAAGAGCACGTTGGCGCAGGTACTCGCCGGCCATCCGGCGTATACGGTCACGAGCGGCCAGGTGCTATACGAGGGCAACGACCTCCTCGACATGGATCCCGAAGTACGGGCCCAGGCAGGAATCTTTCTTGCCTTCCAGTACCCGGTGGAGATCCCGGGCATCAGCAATGCCTACTTCCTTCGGGCAGCCTATAACGAAATTCGCAAATCCAAGGGTCTCGAAGAAGTCGACTCGATGGACTTCCTCGACCTGCTCGAGGAAAAGCTCAAGCTGGTGGAGTGGGGACCGGAGATCATGAGCCGGGCAGTCAACTCGGGGTTTTCCGGTGGCGAGAAGAAGCGCAACGAGATCCTGCAGATGGCCGTGCTCGAGCCCAGACTCGCCATCCTGGACGAGACCGACTCCGGCCTCGACATCGACGCGCTTCGAATCGTGGCGGGCGGGGTGAATGCGCTCCGCAGGCCGGATAACGCGACCATCATCGTCACCCATTACCAGCGTCTGCTCAACTACATCGTACCCGACCAAGTGCACGTCCTGTCGGCCGGTAGAATTGTCCGGTCGGGAGGCAAGGATCTCGCACTCGAACTCGAGGCCAGAGGGTATGAGTGGCTGGAGCAGGAGGTAGGGGCGGCATCGTGAGGGAGGCCCACCTGCAGGAATTTGGCCTGACCCCTCCGGTCACCACCGCGCAGACAGCCGACTGGCTGGAGCCGGTCCGCCAGGCCGCCATCGATCGCTTCGCCGCAGTCGGGTTTCCCACCGCACGGGACGAAGAATGGCGTTTCACGCCGATTGCGCCGATCGCCCAGGGTACCTGGCGCCGGGCTGTGGCCCCCTCGCGCCGGATTACCCGCGAGGAGCTGGATCCATTCATCTTCGGACACCCGGAGTGGACCACTCTCGTGTTCGTCGACGGCAGCTACAGCGAAACGCTGAGCTCGACCGGCAAGCTCGCCTCCGGGGTCCGCGCAGGAAGTCTGGCTGAAGCGCTTCAAGCCGATGGCGCCCTGCTGGAAAAGCACTTGGCGCGTCACGCTCCCGTAGAAGGCAGCCCGTTCACTGCGCTCAGCACCGCCTTCATGCGCGATGGCGGGTTCCTTCATGTCCCCGCCAACACCGATCTCACCCGTCCGGTCCACCTGGTCTTCGTGACTACCTCCGACTCGGCAGGCAGTGTCACCCACCCTCGCAACCTGATCGTTGTCGATCGGGGGGCCAGGGCGTCGGTCATCGAGAGTTACGTGAGCCTGGCCGAAGGCACCAGCTACTGGACCAACGCGGTAACCGAGGTCGTCGCGGGTGCCAATTCCTGGATCGAGCACACCCGGATTCAGCGCGAGAGCGAGCGGGCCTATCACGTGGGGCTGACTCACGTGGAGCAGCAGCGAGACAGCCACTACCGCTCATTCACCCTGGCCATGGGCGGCGCCCTGGCCCGGCATAACCTTCATGCTCGCTTGAACGGCGAGAACGTGGAGACCCTGATGTACGGGCTGTACCTGACCCGGGGTGACCAGGTGGTGGATAATCACACCGCCATCTACCATGAACAGCCCAACTGCCGGAGCTGGGAGGTGTACAAGGGGGTGCTCGACGGCCGGTCCCGCGCGGTGTTCAATGGCAAAGTGTTCGTGAAGCCAGAGGCACAGAAGACCGACGCCAAGCAGACCAACCGTAATCTGCTGCTGAGTGACACCGCCAAGGTGGATACCAAGCCGCAGCTGGAGATCTTCGCCGACGACGTGAAATGCACCCACGGCGCCACCGTGGGAAGGCTGGACGACGTCGCCCTCTTTTATGCCCGAAGCCGGGGGGTCCCCAAGGAAAAGGCGCAGCGGCTCCTGACCTACGCCTTTGCCGCTGAGGTCACCTCGGAAATCGTTCTTGAACCGGTCCGGGACGAGCTCGACCGCCTGGTCCGCGAGCGCCTGGGGGAGATGTGATGGGGGCAGCGGGGCAGCAGGGCAGCGGGGCGGCAACGGTTGAGAAGACAACTACGCCCGGCACTGTTACCGCTTCGGCCGGTGCAGTTACTGCCCCGCCGCCCCGCCGCCCCGCCGAGCCCCTCGACGTCGCCCGTATCCGGGAA
>JBDTUV010000446.1:0-2546 GCA_040007575.1 Gemmatimonadales bacterium | reverse complement strand
TTACACACCCCCTCCCGTCTTCCGGAAAATTCATGAACGTCCCCATGCTCCTGCTCGGTATCGCCATAGGAGCCGCCGTCGGCGGCCTGACCGTTTGGCTCGTCTCCCTCACCCGCGTTGCCCGCGACACCTTTGCCTCGCTCTCGGCCGAGGCGCTGCGGCAGAACAACCAATCGTTTCTCGCACTGGCCCAGACCAAGTTGGGCGAATTTCAACTGTCCAGAGGCGCAGACGGTGCAGCTCGGATCGCGCCGGCTCAACGCGCCAGAGATGGTGGCGAACGAAGAGAGGGCCACCCTCATGGGTGGCCCGCTTGTCATGACGCCGGCGGCGTATTCGCCTCGGTCACCACCGCCCGCCCGATCGTGTTGTTGTCGGTTCCGAACCAGATCTGCCCGCTACGCTTGTCGTACATCATGTGCCGTACGGTCCCACCGCCGCTGGGAATGGGCGTGAGCCCGAAAAACTTCTCCGTCTTGGGGTCGAACCCCACCAGCCGGTTCGGCTGGGAGCCGGTCTCCACCATCCAGAGCCGATCGCGATCGTCTACCGCCATGGCGTATGGCAGTGCGCTCGGTCCACCAGGCAGCGCCCATTCCTTGAATTGACTCATGGCGGGATCGAAGCGGCCCAGGTAACCCCGGCTGTAGTCCACGTACCAGATCCGATCGTCGGACGTGATCGCGAGCCGTCGGGTGCGGCTCCGGTCGCTCGGAAGCGGATGTTCGCTGATCTTCAGGGTGGCCGGATCGACCATGGCGATCTTTTCGTTGCCGAACTCGTTGAACCAGGGACGTCCCCTGGAGTCGATCGCGATGCCATACGGACGCGCGTTCGGCGTGGGGACCCCGATGAGGTCGATCTTGCCGGTCCCGGTGCGCAGCCGGCCGACGAAGTTCGAGTTCTGTGCGGTGAACCAGATATCGCCCTTGCCGTCGAACACCAGCGTGTGCGGATCCCGTACTTCCGGGTTCGTCATCGGGTACCTGGTGATCTTGCCCGTCGCGGGATCGAGCTTCCCGATGTGTCCGTTGCCGTTGCCGGCATACCAGACCATGCCCTTCTGGTCCACGATCAGGTTATGGGGTAGAGCGCCGCCTTCCAGCTCGTAGCGCTTGAACTTGCCGCTCTCCGGCTCCAGGTAGGCGAGATAGTTCCCGACCTGCCCTACGAACCAGACGCGGTCTTGGCTGTCTACGTATGGATCGCGGGGGCGGGAGTCGGGGTAGGGGACCGGCCATTCCTTAATTGGCACCTGGGCGGCGAGCGGAGCTGGTGTGGCCGGGGTGGCACCCAGCAGAACTGAGCTGCAAGTAGCAGCTGCTGTGATGAACCGCATTTCACCTCTCCTGTTTGTCATCCCGAGCATAGCGAGGGAGCCGAAGCTATGGCCCCTTCGCTGCGCTCAGGGTGACACGTCCCGCTTGTTGGCGGGACGTGTCATTTCGGCATCGCGCCTTCGACTGCCTCGGCCACGTCCTCGACCGACCGATTGGTGTTTTGCTTGACCTGCTCCCAGGTGTCCGCGGTCGCGCGGGTGACCTTGCTCAGGTTGCGATCGACCACCTTGCGCGTGGCCCGAATGCGCTCCAGGGCCCTGTCGCTCACCGCGCCACCCTTCGACTTCGCTTCTTGCGAGAGCTGCGCGATCTGGCCGTCGAGCTCGGCCAGCTGGCTCCGAATCGACTGGGCGAAGTCCTGGCGCTGATCGAAGGTGTAATCGCGCGCTTCGACCGGTGCCTCGGCCGGAGGCGTAGTGACGCTGATCGAGGTGTCGCTCACGCCGCCGCTTTCGCTACTCTTCTTCTTACTGCAGGCCGGGGTGATGGCAAGCAGGAGTGCCGGGACGGCTAAGGCGAGGTATCGCATGCGGGACCTCCGAAAGGGGAAAAAAGGCTGTTGGCTATCCGAATGCCTGCTCGTCCGCTGTCGGCCCGTACACTGGTGGAAGCGGCACATCCAGCAGTCTGAGATACACCACGAGAGATCCACGATGATGGTACAGGTGATTGAACATTAACGTTCGGACCATGGCCAGGCGTGGCGCTGCCATGAGCTCCTGGCCGCCACTCACGAGCCGCCATGTGGCCTCAGCCCGCTCGGGTGTGAGCTCAGAGAGGAACTGCCGAGCCGAAGCGATGCTCTCCTCGAACGTCGAGAGGAGCTCGGCTGCCGTGCGCGCCTGGGGCTGAGCGAACTCGGGCGCCTCGTACGCGTCGGGCGCCAGGACGCGCGCCCCAAGACTGGGGATAATGGCAATGTGTAGAGCGAGCTGACCGAGCGAAGATGACCTGGGGTGCGGCCTCCAGCTCAGCTTGTCTTCAGGAACCCTCTGCAGCACTCGGCGCGTGGCTTGCGCTTCCTGCTCCAACTCCCCAAGCAGCATCTGGGAGATTTCCCAGGTTTCGGTAGTACGGGTCACGTGAGACCTCCAAGTGATATCCTCGTTGTCATCCTGAGCGAAGCGAAGGAGCCGAAACCATCACGCTAGCACCTACAGCAATACATAACGGCCTCCGCCCGTCGTCTCGATCACCAGACACATG
>JBDTUV010000445.1:0-2546 GCA_040007575.1 Gemmatimonadales bacterium | reverse complement strand
GGAGTTGGCGTTCGCGGCCGTCACACCGTCAAGCAGGATGCTGTAGCTCACCGTAGCCGACGAGACGAAGAACGACACGCCGCTCGCATCGCCGAACGGGTTGTACTTCCCATCCGAGCAGTCCTGGCCGGACGGAAGCGTATACGAACCGGTGGTGCTGCCACCCAGTGTCAGGTGGTAGGTGGTAGAGCTTCCGGTAGATCCGGTGGCAGTTCCGCCACTGATTCCAACGGTGTTAAAGGACCCCCCGGCCAAGACCGGATTGACGCAGATCACGTCAAGGAGCAAGACGGTTGTACCGACCTCGTCCGCCGCGAATGTGATGGTGCCGGTGAAGCCAAAGGGACCGTAGGTCGCGCACTGCTCCGCGGTATTGGACGTGCAGGTTTGCGTGTCTATCGTCTTGGAAATTGGATTCGCCGCCACGATCCCCGTCAGAGCCAACGTCAAGATGGCTGTGAGAGAGATCGCGAGCGGGAGGCGCCTAAAAGGAGCCTTCATTTGGGTTTCTCCTCTACAAGAGGCCGGGCCCAATCGAGAGTGGGCCCGGCACAGTGAGTCTGGCCTCAGTAGTGGATAATCGCCCCGCTCTGCCCTCCTTTCGTCGGCGCCGCCAGGCGGCTGTCTCGCATCAGCCGCCTGAGACACGACTCCCGAGTTCGCCGCGGGGCAGAAGGGTTGGGGTCGCGAGCCAAGAGCGCGGGGCGAAAGCAATTCGTCTCGGCGAGGGCACATCGCGGACCGCATGTTGCCTGCGGTGCAACGAGAGAGTTATGTCTCCGGGTGGGCAGAGCCCGGCGGTGCGGTCGAGGAAGGTCATGGCCTTCGGCTGACGGTTTGCTCGTCGCTTCGCCTCGGGCAGCGTTGGAAGGTGATCCTAGTACGCGGGTACGGGCCTAGTCCCGCTAGAAGATTGCGCAATCCGTGCTTGCTGGCACGGGCGGACCTCAGAAACTACTTGTGCTTGTCGGACGTCTCTGCCAGCCACTCGAGGCCGAGGGCTTTGGCGCGAGCGACGGCCTCAGCGCGACCGCTCACCTTGAGTGTCCGGTACAGGCGCGTCAGCCTATAGCGAACGCCGGCCTCGCTGATGGTGAGCGCCTCGGCCAGCTGCGGGTTCGTCGAGCCGACCATGAGCAGTGCGAGGAGCTCCGTCTGGATCGCGGTCAGGCCGAACTGCGCGCCGGCCAGGACGGCATCGAGGGGAAGCTCGGGCGCCTCTAGCAGTGCGGCAACGTGCCGGCGGAAGGTCAGGTCGTGCGGAGATAGCGCCATCTCGCGCATGGCGCGGCTCATCTCGACGGCCCGCCGGTCAAGCGCAAGGTAGAAGTCGCTCAGGCTGGCCACGATGATCAGCGCGACAAGGTCCTCGAATCCCGCCGCAGCCCGGCCCATGGCGATGGCCTCCGGCATGATCATCACGCTGTAGATCGCCACGAAGACGACCCCGAACAGCACGGCGCCATGCGGTGGCCGCAGATTTCCCGCCCACCATGCACCGGCAAGGGCGAAGAAGTAGAACGGTGAGCTGGGCGAGCCGGTGACGGTCAGGAAGATGACGGTGGCGATTGCATCCAGCACGATGACCGCGCTGCGCAGGCCGCTGTACAGCGCGAGCCAGCGGCTGAAGATGAAGGCTGCCCCGACCAGAAACGTGATCGCGGCCCGAGGATCGGACAGGGGACGCGGACCAGACAGAATGAGGCTCACGAACGCGGCCCCGAGGGCAACCAGGTTCGCGTTGAGGGTCATCCAGGCGCGGGTCTTGGCGTCTGAGGCTCCGACCCGTATGCGTACCCCTGAAAGTCCGGTGGTGATCCACTCTCGCATTTGACTAACCATCGGTCGGGCTCGTTTTGACACTGCTCACAGGACGCCGATGGCCGGTGCTCACGCGATCCTGCGGCCGCCTGGGCACCGGCCGGTTCGCGGTTGGACGCGAGCGTAGGCTGCAACGTAGTGCTTGCGTACTAGGGGGTCAAACTCAAACCTCGGTCATGGATGCGAACTCGTTGCATCGGCGCACCGCAGTCAAGGGTTCATGGCATCCCCTGACATGACGGAGGGCAGCGTCGAGAGGAGCTTCGAGCGTGCCCACATCGGTCCGAGACCCGCCGCGCGGGCCTCCGCGTGGGCGGCCAGATCGGTGTGTGGCCCGAAGAGAACGATGCGAGGCGGCGCAGATTGTGGTGCATCAGCGCACCATTCGAGGAGGCGTGCGCCCCAGTCCGGGCGGCGCTCATCCCAGGCGACCAGCACCAGTGTCAGTTCGACGGCGGGAGGCAGCTGGTCCGGGCCGTCGAAGCGCCTAACGTCGACTCCAGCGCGGGCGCCGGCATCGGCGATGCGGGAGGCGATCATCAGGTCGCGCGCGACCACGGCGACCGTCACTCGGCGAGAGCCGGCTCCGGGTTCAATGCATGGACCGGGTGCGGGTGCACGCCATTCGATCCGTTGATCGGCATGCCGTCCATCACATAGCGCGCGATTCGCATCGGGAAGACCCCGACCACCACCGGCGCGCGGACCTCGACTGACATCTGGAG
>JBDTUV010000444.1:0-2552 GCA_040007575.1 Gemmatimonadales bacterium | reverse complement strand
ATGTACTACACGCCCACCGGCGGCGACATCATGTTCGTCGAGGCCTCTACCATGCGCGGCAAGGGCGAGCTGGTCCTGACCGGGCAACTCGGCGATGTCATGAAGGAGTCCGCTCGGGCGGCCTGGACCTACGCGCGCTCGCATGCGGCGGCGCTCCAGATCGCGGATGAGATGTTCGACCGTGATATCCACATCCACGTTCCGGCAGGAGCGATTCCGAAAGATGGACCGTCGGCCGGCGTGACAATGGCGTCCGCGGTGGTCTCCGCGCTGTCTGGGCGGCCGGTGCGCCACGACATCGCGATGACCGGAGAGATCACCCTGCGCGGCCGGGTGCTCCCGATCGGTGGCGTGAAGGAAAAGGTTCTCGGTGCAGTCCGGGCCGGAATCACCAGGATCATCCTGCCGAAGGAGAACGAGCCCGATCTCGAGGACCTGCCCAAAGAGGTACGGGACAAGATCGAGGTCTTCGTGGTGCAGGAGCTGGGCGAGGTACTCGCGCTGACCCTCCGGGGCGCAACCTTCCGGGAAGGGCGGCTCCTCTTCGGCGACGAGAAGAACCCGCGTGATGTACTGCCGCTGTCGAGTGGGTTTAGACATTAAAGCGGGTAAGTAGGTAAGCGGGTAAGCGGGTAAGAAAGAGACCCTTCGGGCTGCATTGGCTCGGAGGGTCTTTTTTTACTTTCGCCTCTACCCGCCTACCCGCCTACCCGCCTACCCGCCTACCTTCCTCAACCCTCGAGCAGCCGAGTGCATGAGCTCTGACGCCGACATGCCGTCGCGCGGGAAGACGGCCGAACCCACATTCACGGGGAGTAGCACGATCTCGCCACCCGTGGTCTGCGCCGGCTGTTCCCCCAGGAGCCGGTGAAGCTTCTCGGTCAGAACGGCCACGCCCGTGGCACTGGATCCCCTGAGCAGCATGCCGAAGGCATCCCCGCCGTACCGTCCAATGACGTCGCTGGCCCGAACGTTCGATCGAAACACCCCTGCGATGTGGAGCAGGATCTCGTCGCCGATGCGCGGGCCTACTCGCTCGCCCATGTGCCGGAAGTTCTCGAGCTCGAACAGCACGAAGGCCAGCGGCTCACCGTTGCGGCGGCTGTAGTCCACCGCGTTCTCCAGCTCGGACACCAAGGTCGCATGGTTGAGCAGGCCGGTGAGACCGTCGCGATGCACCATCTCCCTCACGCGCCGTCCCCGAGTCGCCCGGGCAATCACAGTCTGAACCAGCAGTTCCGGGTCCGCGCTGCCGACAAGGAAGTCATCTGCGCCGGCCCTGAGCGCCGCGATGCGGTCGGGGGAGCTTTCAGTCCCGATAATCACGACCGGGAGCAGGCTATAGCGGACGTCCTGCCGCACCAGCCGGGCAAGCGCAAACGCATCCGGCTCCGCCACGCGGGTGTCCAGCAGCAGCAGATCAGTGCGCTCGCGCTCCAGCCGGTCCAGAACATTCGGGCCTGACTGGCAATGAACGACGCGAATGCTGGCGTGCTCCAGGGCGATGGCGACTGCGGCTGGCTGGGAGCCCTCGGGCTGAACCAGCAGCACGCTCGAAGGAGGCGGGCCGATGCGGGCGAAGGTCCGGGCATAGCGGGGGAGCTTCTGTTCCACCTGTTCCGCCGGGAACACGGCATCTACGCCCGCGGCAATTGCGCGGAGCCGGTCGACCCCCCGAAGCGTCTCCACCAGGACCACGGCCCCTGGACGTCGGCTGGAGTCGCGGGTCCAGGCGGCAGCGACAGCCGAGGGATCCCCTTCACCGGCCTCTCCGCCGATCACGACGAGGTGAGGAAGCTCGGCCAGGGGAGTGCTCGCGGGGTCATCCTGCCGGCTGCCGAATCGGACCTCATACCCGGCGCCCCGAAGCTCCTGGGCGATTCGGTCGCGGACTGGAGTTGGCCGCATGACGACCAGCGCTCGGGGCGTGGGCCCGAGGGCGTCGGCTGCGGTCCTCTGGGTGATCTCGGCCGCTGCGATGTCGATTGCTCTGGCCAGGCGGTCCACGATCGCCGCCAGCTGATCGGCGTCGCCAGGCGGCGGATTACGCGCGAGCCAATGCTCGGCTTCACGTGCGATCGAGCTGAACTCCAGGAAGCCGTAGGATCCGCCGGTTCCGGCCAGCCGGTGCAGCCGAACCTTCAGAGAATCCACCGCGTTCAGATGCCCGTCCCGGAACTCGGCGATATCTGAGCTCAGCTCGTTCAGACGTGCGGGCATGGAACTCAGGTATTCGCGCTGAAGCTCCTGGAATGCGCGGTCCGTGGGATCACTCATGGCGCCGCCCGAAGGCGTTGGAGGGCGAGCCGGGCCGCGGCCACCAGGGCGGGCGCGGTACTCCAGTGGCCGCGTACTTCGCTGCCCTGTCGTGATCCCAGGATAGCGCTGCGATCATCGATCACTGAAATGATGGGCATTCCCGGCCAGGAGTGGCCCTCGGGAACGACTTCAACCGGGTGGAACCCGAGGTCAACCGGCGAGGTGGAGTAGAGCTCCACCGGCAGGCCGGAGGAAACCGGCCGGCGGAGCGCCGGGGCCAGGAGAGGGAACGC
>JBDTUV010000443.1:0-2553 GCA_040007575.1 Gemmatimonadales bacterium | reverse complement strand
CCACCTTCCCTGACTTCTGCGCCTCAGCGGCGAGCGGCGCGGCGAGGAGGCCGCCAGCCAAGGTGCCGATGAAGGCCCGCCGTTCCATTACTCGATCACCTGATCCGCCCGCTGCAGGAGGGACGGCGGGATCGTCAGGCCGAGCGCCTTGGCGGTCTTGAGGTTGATGACCAACTCGAACCGCGTGGCCTGTCCCACCGGAAGGTCGCCGGGCTGGGCGCCTTTGAAAAGGCTGTCGACGTAGCTCGCAGCATATCGAAACTGGTCAAGAATACTCGGACCGAAGCTCATCAGAGCACCGGCCTGCGCAAACTCCACAAACTCGGAAGCCACTGGCACTCTGTTCCGCAGGCCGAGCTCGACCACCCGGGCCCGATAGGTGATTTGAATGGCGTCCTCCGTCGTCATGACGGCCTGGGCCCCGAATAGAACCGCATCGTCGAAGCCCTTCTCAAGATCGTCAGGAGCGCGCAACTCGAACGTGTGGAGCTGCACTCTGAATTGCGGGGCGGCCGCCTGTATCTGCTTCACCTTCTGGATGACGCTGGCGTTGGCGGCACTCCATAGGACCGTCAGCCGCGTGAGCTGAGGGAGGACATCCTTCAGGAGCTGCAGTCGCTTGGCAGTCAACTCGGTCGCGAGAAGGCTGGCTCCCGTGATGTTCCCTCCCGGTCGCGCAAGGCTCGCAATGAAGCCGGCAGCGATCGGATCGCCGACGGCGGCCATGACGAGGGGAATGGTCTTGGTCGCCCTCCGTGCAGCGGTAGACTCGGTTCCCGCCGTCAAGATCACGTCGACATTTCTCTGGGCGAGGTCGGCAGCCAGGGCGGGCAATCGATCGGGCTGCCCGTCCGTATATCGAAACTCAAACTGAACATTCCGCCCATCCGTCCACCCTCGCTCCTGCAGCGCCGCTCTGAACGCAGTGACGCGAGCTTGCGCCTGCAAGTCACTTTCGATGTACGGCAGGAGGAGGCCTAGCCGACGCACACGGTCGGGCTGCTGCGCCACAGCGGCGAGCGGCGCAGCGAGAAGGCCACCAGCCAAGGTCCCGAGGAACGCCCGCCGGTCCACAAAGAACCCCCGCCTGACCAACCCGTTTAGGAGGAACCGAGCGAATGGACGGCCAAGCGGAGTGAACTTACACCCGCGCTGCAGGAATCCGCTACATCTTCTTGTCGGCCTTCAGACACTCGCTCACGAAGGTCTTACGCTCGGCACCCACTTGGGCGATTGGCTTAGGCGTCCGCACTGCCCTTCTTGTTCTGCTCTGCGGATCCGAGTCGAGGATGATCCAACACCCGAGTGATCAGTCCTGAGCACGAGCAACTCAGCCAGACATAGCGGCCTTCCGACGATCCGTCGAAGAATGGTGGGCTGGGACGGGATTGAACCGCCGACACCAGGATTTTCAGTCCTAGACCTCAGTCCGTGTAAGTACGCGTAAATGTTTGATGTGGAACGCTGGGGTTCCGACGGCCACGTGCACTAGAGTGTGCTGGAGTGATCCGGAATGCGCCCGAGTTAGGCACAATTTGGGCACAAGTCAAGGGTGCCTCCGGTGTCGAGGTGGTAGGAGGAGGTAGCTAAGCAACTAGTCCCTCACTTCCCCTTCGGCCACGTGGGTCTAGGTGTCGGGGAGGCAAAGGTACCGGTGGACCTGACTCGCCCCAGTTCCGGGGCCGCGAAGCTTGGCAAGCTGGCTCATCGCGATTCGGTGAGATCAACCTGCATCTGAGTGACGGCTCTCCGCACCTCCGAGTCCGTACCCCGCTCGGCCTCGAGCGCGCCCCGGTAGCGCGCCAGGATCAGCGCCCGCTGCTCCGGGGAGTAAGCCGCGCTCATACCGAGTCTCGACAGTGAGCAGGACGTCCGAGATGTAGAGTCGAATGCTGGCGAGCGCATTGGCAGCGCTGTCGTCCATGTTCCCTTCGGAGTAGAGACGGTGGGGGTGCTTCGTGTAGACCTGGATGGGTCCTAGCATCAGGTAGGTCCCTCCCTGGCCGCGAATCTACCACCGCGGCCAGGCGCGGGGAACCGTCCTCGGCCGACTCGCTCCCTAGGGGTGGCGTCTCTTCTGCTAGACTGCGTCGAGGAAAGGGGTCACACACATGGCGGGAGGATGCTCAAAAACCAAACGGAACGTCCGACGCCGGCGGCGGCTCGAACGGAGACGCCGGGAACTCGGCGCCCGGCTCGCGTACCAAGAGACGCACCGGGCTCCTCCGGTGGTGGGCAGCGAGAAGGTCGTCCAGGGGCGTTGACGGCGGGTTGCCTCCTCACTGACAAGCTCTGGCGTCGCGTTCTTCCTAGTGAGAATGTCCTGAAGGTGTGGGGCGGCGTAGGCTCCGGCTTGAAGTGCGACGGCTGTGATGACCCGATCTTGCCAAGCGAGCCGGAACTGGAAGTCGAGATGCCGGATACCCGCACCTTGCGGTTTCATGTGGCGTGCGACGGGCTCTGGCGAGTCTTGAACCGAACGCTACCGCCGACGCGGTAGCGCCACCTCCCCTGCCTGGGCATCTGAAAGACCACCGGGGCTGGGAAGTTTTG
>JBDTUV010000442.1:0-2563 GCA_040007575.1 Gemmatimonadales bacterium | reverse complement strand
AGCGGTTCTGGCCCCGGGGTCACCGGATTCCTACAGAAGCCCTTTCTGGCCGAGGACCTCATCGCCGTTCTCCGGCGCTTCGCGGAGAGCGCATCGGAGTAGCGTGCAACTTCCCCTCTGCCGAGCATCTCCTGCCTACGACCCGGGGTGAACTTCCCTCTACCATAGTAGCTAACCCGTCTAAGACCAATGCTTTAAGCGCCTTGGCAGCGGCAGACCCGGCCTCGAGCCTGACGCCCGGAGGGTCTGGACTGATCCCCGATTTGCCGATAGGATCTCCATCACCGAGACGGCGGAGTACATTCGAGCATATTTGATGCGTGGTCCCCGGCCGCAGGGCACTGGAAGGCTCATTACCACAGAGGGACATGACGGCTGATCTCACCCAGCTCTTCGAACAGTACTACGAGTCCCTGGTCCGGATGCTCTATCGCCGCACCGGCGACCGGGACCGGGCGGAGGATCTGGCGCAGGAGACATTCGCCCGGGCCGTCGCCGCTCCACCCAACAACCCGCGTCCCTGGCTCTTTGCCGTCGCGCTCAACCTGGTGCGGGAGGATGGCCGCCGGACGCTGCGCCAGGGTCGCCGTCTAGAGTTGCTCCGTAGCGAGGACCCGCCGGCTCAAGGCCCGGACGTAGACCTGGAGCGGAACGAACGCAGCGCCTCGGTGCGCTCCGCACTGGCGACGCTGGGGGAGCGCGACCGGGAGGCCCTCCTGCTCAAGGCAGAAGGATTCAACTACGAGGAGATCGCCGCCACACTGGGACTGTCCAAGGGCGCGGTCGGCACCACGCTGGCCCGCGCCCGCCGGCGTCTGGTAGAGGCGTATCGCTCGGAAGCACGAGGGAAGCATGTCGCATCTTGATGAAGGTACGCTGCACGCGCTGCTCGATGGAGAGCTGGACATCGCCGAGGTGAGGGAGATTCAGACCCACCTCGGCACCTGTGCCGCGTGTGACTCACGCCTTCAGGACGTCAAGCAGTTTCTCGCCGAGGCTGATCGGTTGGTGGGCGCGCTGGAGACTCCGTCGGGCTCCGCCAGGCCCCGGTATGAGCCCGCTCCTCCTCCGGACAGTCGTGTCACTCCGCCACAGCGGGAGCTGCCACCGTGGGAACCGGCACCAGAGCTGCTCCTTCCGGATTCGGTCGAGAAGCTCGAGCGGCGCCGCTGGGCGCGCACCTTCCGCTGGGCAGCCATGATACTGGTGATCTTCGGCGCTGGACGGGTGATCAGGGGGGCCCTACGGCCGGGCAAACCCACGCTGGAGCTGACCTCCCGCGATGCCGCCCCGGCCGCGGCTCCCGCCGTCGTGAGCCCGGAGGAAGTTGGAAGGCCGGAGCCGACACCGGCCCGCGAATACCGGCCGGCGCCGGTGAACCGCACTAAAAGCGAGAAGCTTGCACCCCAGGCCAAGGCTCTGGCGAACCGGGCCGTACCTGCCGCGGTCGCCGCCGTGGACGAGACGGTTAGTACCGCCCTGGAGGCCAAGGACTCCGGCACCGTGCCTCAGGACAGCGAGGCTCTCGCGGCAGTGGGCCTTGCCGATACCAACGCCGAGCAGCCCAGCGAGAACCAGGATGTCGCCACCCGCCAGGCTGCAGCGGCTGCACTGGAAGAGCTCGACCGGGAGCGCATTCGGTCCCGGGCCGCGGCCGCGACCGCCGCCCTTCCACCGGCACGCACCGAGGGCCCGCTCGCAGCGGAGCCGGCGCCACGTACCCTCGAGCAGCGCGCACAGGTGTATCTGCGCATCGGGCTGGATGAGGCCGCGAGCCAACTGGGGCGGCCGGTACACGTGATCGAAGCGATGACGCCGGAATTCCTCGGCCTCACTCCCGGCCGGCTCGTGCCCGGCGCAGATCCTAACCGGCCGGTGGTGCGCGTGGTCTACCTGGACCGCGGGCGGATGGTCCTGCTGGATCAACAGCGGATGCGAACCGGGCAGGCACCGGGTGCGGCGGCGGGGAACCTGCGATGGGCCCAGGGTGACGTGCTGCTCTACCTCCACGGCGAGCCCGGACCCGATGTGCTTCGGAACCTGCAGCGACGGGTGCGATAGAAACCGTAAGCGGGAAAAGAACAACGTGAGCGGTAAGCGGGAACTGCAACCGCGTGAGCGGGGGAACAGAACCTCTTTCCCGCTCACGTTGTTTCTTCCCCGCTTACGCTATTGTGTCGAGCACTTCCCTCACCTTCTGCATCAGCTCGACTGGCGTGAACGGCTTGTGGATGAATGCGGCCTCGCTTCGAGTGATCCCGCGCCGCATCACCTCATCGTTGGTGTAGCCCGAGATATAGAGCACCTTGAGCTCGGGACGCTTCGCGAGCAGCTCGTCCACCAGTTGGCCCGCCCCCATCTCCGGCATCACGACGTCGGTGAGCAGAAGCTGAATCGGGTGGTCATATCCTGAGGCCACGGACAGCGCATCCCTCCCGTGTCTGGCCTCGAGCACCGTGTGCCCGTGGTCGGTCAGGACCTTCCACAGCAGCTCGCGTACGCCGTCCTCGTCCTCCACTACTAGCACCGTCTCATCGCCCCGCACGGAAGCAGGCTCTTTTGT
>JBDTUV010000441.1:0-2564 GCA_040007575.1 Gemmatimonadales bacterium | reverse complement strand
CGGACGGGGTGCTTTGGGGAAAGCGTAAGCGGTGAGCGGTGAGCGGTAAGCGGGGGCGAAACCGTGAGCGGTGAGCGGTGAGCGGTAAGGGGGTGCTCGTGAGCCTCGGGCTTGGGCCAAGCCGTCTTGGGAGTTGGCTTCAGCGACTTGCCCCGAGGCTTGCGGTCCTTTTCCCGCTTACCGCTCACCGCTTACCGCTCACGCTGTTCATCGCACAATCCTGTCGACCAGGGCGAACGCGAAGACTGTAACCGACATCACCCCATTCATCGTGAAGAATGCGGCATCCAGCCTCGAGAGATCGCCGGGCTGCACCAGCTGGTGCTCGTAAACCAGGATCCCGGCGGCGATGATGAGGCCAAGATAGTACCATAAGCCGAACCCGGCCGCGTATCCGAAGGCGGCGAGCGCGGGAATGGTCATCCCGTGGAGCAGCTTGGCCAGCAGAATCGCGCGCGATTCCCCCAGCCGCACCACGGCGCTGCGGAGACCTTCGGCACGGTCAAATCCCGCATCCGGCAGCGCGTAGAAGATGTCAAACCCGGCGACCCAGGTTGCGACACCGAGCGTGATCGTTAGCAGCATCCACCAGGGACTGCTCCACCGTCCGGTGACGGCCAGGTAGCCACCGACCGGAGCGATCGCGAGGCTCACACCGAGCCAGAGGTGAGGCCACCAAGTGAAGCGCTTGGACAGGCTGTACAGCATGATCCAGGCGAGCGCGATCGGACTCAGCAGCAGGCAGAGTGGATTGAGCAGCGCTGCCACTAGGATAAAGATGGCCGCCGCGACGACAACAGAGATCCATGCCTGCGTCAGCGAGAGGCTGCCCCGGGGAAGCTCGCGGTTGAGCGTGCGCGGGTTCCGGGCGTCGAACGCCCGGTCGGCAATCCGATTGAACCCCATGGCCACCCACCGAGCCGCCGAGAAGGCGATGATCACCAGCACCACCTGGCGGAGTTCCACCGCTTCGACCCGGGAAGCCGCCAGGACGCCCAGCAGCGCGAATGGGAGCGCGAAGAGCGTGTGCGGCAGCTTGACTAAGTTGACGTAGCGGACGAGGAGGGATTCTCCTGCGTACGTCTGGGGTTCTCGGTCCAGGGTCGAGGGTCTAGGGTCTAAGGGTTGGCCGGTCATTTTGACCCTCGACCCTTGACCCTAGACTCCTGACCATCGAGCCTAATGCCGAGGCGATCCCACATCTCATCCACCCGCCGCTTCGTCTCCTCATCCATGACGATCAGCTCGGGCCACTCCCGGTCGAAGCCTTCTTCCTTCCACTTCCGGGTGGCGTCGATTCCCATCTTGCTCCCATACGTGAAGGCCCGGCTGGAGTGGTCCAGCACGTCCATGGGGCCCATGGTGAAGCGCACGTCACGCTGGGGGTCGATGTTGTTGAGCGCGATCCACCACGCTTCGTCCGGATCCTGGACGTTCACGCCCTTGTCCACCACGACCAGAACCTTCGCGAGCGACATCAGGCCCTGCCCCCAGAGGGCGTTCATCACCTTGTAGGCCTGTCCGGGATACTGCTTATCGATCGAGACGAACACCAGATTGTGGAAGATCCCCGGAGCGGGCATGTGATAGTCCACGATCTCGGGAATGGTGAGCTTGAGGAGGGGCAGAAAGATCCGCTCGGTGGCATGGCCGAGGTAGAAATCCTCCATGGGCGGACGACCCACCAGGGTAGCCGGGTAGATCGGATCCCGGCGGGAGGTAACCGCGGTGACGTGTACCTTGGGATAGTAGTCTGCCAGGGAGTAGAAGCCGGTGTGATCCCCGAACGGCCCCTCGAGCACCAGTTCCTCGGATGGGTCGATGTATCCCTCGATTACCAGCTCCGCTTCGGCCGGTACGTCGAGGTCGCTGCTGACAGCCTTGGCCAGCTCCACCGGCTCGCCGCGGAGGAAGCCGGCGAACAGGAACTCGTCGATCGTCGGCGGAAGGGGAGCCGAACCGGAATAGATGCTCGCAGGATCACCGCCGAGCGCTATGACGACGGGCATCCTCTCGCCTCGAGCGGCCATCTCGCGCCAGTGCGCCGCGCCGACCTTGTGGCGCTGCCAGTGCATGGCGAGCGTGTTTCGTCCGATCACCTGGACCCGGTACATGCCGACGTTACGGATCCCCCGGCTGGGATCGGTGGTGATCACCATGGGGAGGGTTATGTAGCGACCGCCGTCGCCGGGCCAGGTAGTGAGGAAGGGAATCTCGTCCAGATTCACCCCGTCGTCGCGGTTCACCACCTCCTGGCACGGAGGCCTGCCTCCCTTCACCCGCGGCGGAAATTTGCCGATCTCGGCCAGCTTCGGCAGCATGGCGAGCTTGCCGAAGAGTCCCTCAGGAACCTTGAGGTTCAGCATTTCCGAGATGCGTCCACCAATGTCATCCAGCTTATCGGTTCCCAGGGCGAGGCACATCCGGCGCATCGAGCCGAAGAGGTTGATGGCCACCGGTTGGGAGCTCCGGGTACCATCCTCCAGCAGCACATGCTCGAACAGCAGCGCCGGCCCTCCGCCCGGGCTCTTCATGGCCCGGTCGGCGATCTCCGCGATCTCGAG
>JBDTUV010000440.1:0-2584 GCA_040007575.1 Gemmatimonadales bacterium | reverse complement strand
TCATTCGCTCAGCCCCTCTCGAGCGGCGTGGATGTAATCGGTATAGGCGGGAACCCCACCATTGGCCCGGACATCCGAAGCGATCTGCCCCCGGTGATAGGCAGAATGGATCACGACGTGGGTGAGGATCTCCTCGGCCGTGCTGGTCCAGGCTTCTCCTTTCGAGTTCGTATAGGAGACTTGGTCCGTGAGGGAGTCACGGGTGCCGTCCAGATACTGGGGCCATAGCCGGGACAACTCGTCGAGCCGCTGCCCGCAGGCTTCCACGCCGAGCTCGGGCCAGACTGGGAGAGTCTGGTCGTGCTGCCGCAGGCGGGCCATCCAGAGGTACTCGGCGCCGACGATGTGGGCCATCTTGCTCAGGCTTCGTGGCGGAGGGTCCTTCTTAAGCGAGCGCAGCGTTTCCTGGTTGGCCCAGACGTCGTAGCGAAGCAGTCTGCGCAGATGCTGCATTATCCCGGCCTCGCGGCTGCGCCGGCTGATCGGAAGGCAGCGCGAAAGTTCCGCCGCATTCCTGAGAGTCCGGGACGCTCGAGCGGCGTGTCTCCAAATCGGTCGCTGAACTCCGTCTCGGTCATTCCCTCGAAGAAGTCCGGCTCGGCTCCCATGAACTCGCCGCTGGGCTGAAACTCAGGCACGCTCGTCGGCTGGGCGAATCGCTGGTTCCAGGGACACACGTCGTTGCAGATGTCGCACCCGAAGGCATAGCCGTGAAACCGCTCGGCCAGCTCGTCCGGTATTGGGCCTTTCTGCTCGATCGTCAGATAGGAGATGCAGCGGGTAGCGTCGAGCAGTCTGGGCTCAACGAAGGCGTCCGTGGGGCAGGCATCGAGGCAGCGAGTACAGCTGCCGCAACGATCCAGATCGAAGGACTCGTCTGCGGGAAGCGGTAAGTCGGTGAAGACCGAACCGATGAAGAAGAACGACCCGGCGTCCGGACGGATGAGCATGGTGTTCTTGCCGATCCACCCCAGGCCGGCCCGCTGGGCCAGCTCCCGCTCCGGTACCGGCCCCGCATCCACGAAAGGACGGCTCAGTCTGGCGCCGTTGGCCAGAAGAAAGTCTGCTAGCTGGTCCAGGCGTTGCCCGGTGGCGCGGTGGTAATCCTTTCCACGGGCATACCTGGCGATGCGAGGTGCCGCTGATTCCTCCGCGCCATCCGGGGTGTAGTAGTTGTCGAGCACGACCACCACCGCACGGGCTCCCGGCACGATCTTCCGAGGGTCCTTGCGACGCGCGGCTTGGCGATGCAGGTATCGCATCGTTCCGGCATGCCCCTTCGCCAGCCACTTATCGAGCTGGTCGGCGTGCGCAGTGGGTCCAGGGTGTGTAATTCCACAGGCGAGGAATCCGAGCTCGCGCGCTCGCGCCTTGACTGCTTCGTTGAGACTCACGGGCATCCCGTCGAGACGCTCGCACTGCTGTCCTGCTCGGTCATGATGAGCCGAGCGCCTCGCCCATAGGTCACATACGACCACGCCCACTGGATCATCACCAGGACCCGGTTACGGAACCCGATGAGGAAGAAGATGTGGACGAAGGTCCAGACGAGCCACGCCAGGAAACCGGCGAAGTGCAGCTTCCAGATGTCCGCCACCGCTCGTCCCCGGCCGATGACTGCGAGTTGCCCTTTATCCCAGTAGCTAAATGCGCGCCGGGGCTGCCGCTGGAGGTCGCCGTAGATGGTGCGTGCGGTGTATTGGCCCATCTGGATAGCCACCGGGCAGATTCCCGGCAGCGGGCCGCCATTCTGGTGGTTAAAGAGTGCGGCATCACCCAGCACGAACACCTCCGGGTGGCCGGGGATGGTGCAGTCCGGCTCGACTATGGCCCGACCTGCGTTGTCGAGAGGGGTGCCCAGACATTTCAGGACCGGGCTTGCCACATTACCCGCGGCCCAGATGACCGTCTGAGTCGGAATGGTCCATCCCGCTGCCACGACCGAGCCCGGCCGGATGTCGGTGACAAACGTCTCGGTGCGCACCTCGACCCCCAGGCGGCGCAGCTCGAGCTTGGCCTTGTCGCCGAGACTCGGTGGGTAGGAGGGCAACAATCGGAGTCCACCCTCCAGGAGCAGCACGGTCGCTTCGCCCGGGTCGATGTGCCGGAAGTCGCGCCGGAGAGCATACCGTCGGAGCTCAGCCAACGCCCCCGCCGTTTCCACCCCAGTGGGTCCACCGCCCACCACCACAAAAGTCAGCAGGGCATGGCGGCGCACCGGGTCCGGCTCGCGCTCGGCCCGCTAGAACGCGAGCAGCACCCGTTGCCTGATCGTGACCGCGTCCTCGATGCTTTTGAGTCCCGGCGCAAGACTCTGCCACTCGTCGTGGCCGAAATATGAATGTCGAGCACCGGTGGCGACGACCAGATAGTCGTAGGTCATCGCCGTGCCATCAGCGAACACCACCCGTCGTGCTGCGGGCTCGATCGTCCATACCTCTGCCAGGAGCACATTGGTGTTGGCCTGGTTACGGAGCACCGACCGGATCGGCGCGGCGATGTCGCTCGGATTGAGCGCGGCGGTGGCCACCTGGTACAGCATGGGCTGAAAGAGGTGATGGTTACGCCGATCGACCAGGGTCAC
>JBDTUV010000439.1:0-2592 GCA_040007575.1 Gemmatimonadales bacterium | reverse complement strand
CGGCGGAGCGGCTGATGCTCTTGGTCCCACCACTCGAAGGCAGATCGATCTGACCCAACGCAAACGCCCAATTCACGCTGAACGGCGCAGGCTGTGACGACTGCGGAAGCGTGTATCCAGAAGCGGTGCAATTCATCACCAGGGTGCCCTCAGCGCCATTCTCGCCGCGCAGCGTGAGTCGGAGCACCGCCTCGGTCCCTGTTCCAATTCGCCTCCCCGTCGCGGTGAATTTGACGGTGTAGTCGACGTCACCGCTGCAGCTCATGTAGCTCGCGATGACCGCGGAGACCGGCCCCGAGAGCGTCATCGTGCCGGTCCCGGCCAGCGTTCGGTCCTCCTTGATCTTCATCTCGAGATTCGCGACCACGCGAAGCGTTGCTGTCGCGACACCCGCAGCCAGCTCCTTAGAAGTTCCGGTGGAAGTGATCGTCCACGTGCCGCCACCGACGACGTACCTCACGAACGTGCGGCCGATTCCTCGATTCGACACGGACTCGAAGTTCATCGTGCCCTCGTCGTCGTCCTTCGGTCCTGCCGTGTACTGAAACGTCGCGGGAGACCTTTGTTTCTTGCCGACCGGATCGAGGGACTTCGCACCCGAGAAGGAGGCTTGGACAGTCAGGTCGAGGTCGTTCCCTTCGATCTTGTGGCGCAGCTTGACGTCTACCGTCGTCACCGAGTCCCGTTCGACGTCAGTGCTTTCTGGATCCACCTGCACGTCGATGCAGATCCCCGATCGCCAGGCCGTCTCGAATGACGGAGCGGCCGTGGTGGCCGCGAAACGCATCATCAGGTCATTACCAACGTCGCCCGTCGACGTGAAGTCGACGCTCGCCAGCTTGGCGCTGTCGTCGGCCTTGAACGTGAAGTCACTTTCGTAGTTCTCGTTGGAGCCGGTCGTCGTCGCGCCAGTCGCGTCGAAGTAATCCTCCCTACCGCGGAAGGTGAACTTCGCGTGCGCCGCCCCTGACGTATCCGGACAGGCATCGCCTGAAGCGGCTCCGGTCGCTTCGCTTTCGATCTTGAAGAGGATCGCTCCGGTCCCGTCCCGGACTTCTCCGCTCACCTTTGTGCGGACGATGACGGTCACCTTGCTGGCACCTTTAGACGCGCTCACCGTCACAAGCGTTGTGATCTTGCCGGTGTTCCCGCCGATCGTCACCGTGTCGGTCGTCACAGGATTGTCGGCAGTCAGCGAACCTGCGTGGGCCGACGTTTCGCCGAGCTGGGAGACCAGCTCGTTGAAGGCCCAGCTCGTCATGAAATACGAGCCGAAGCTCGCAGCCCCCGGCGGTGGAAGGCCGATCGCCGGCGCGGCGAGGCGGCCCCCGGAGCCCGCGCCCTCCGCCTTGAGCTTCGACTGACTTTCGAGGAGTAGGAAGGAGACGGTCCGGTCCATCGTGGTGGCGAGCTCGAGCGCCCCCGGCCCCAGCTTCGCGAGTCCAGCCTTGTCGCGCCGATCGCTGCGGAGCTTCATCTCCGCCGCACGAAAAGCCTCCACATCGACCGCAGGAAGTGGCATCGCGATCGAAGTCCGACCTGAGCTCGACGATCCACCTGGCGGTGGCGCCTCCGTGGCCGACGAGCAGGCCGACACGACGACGCCAAGGAGAAGGATCAGCGAGGCGCGCGCGCCCCATCGGCTGTCGGGCATCCGACGAACGATTATGGCCTTAGGAGCACGGCGACGAAGCAGGGACTGAAGAAGGGCGACAAGAAGGGCGACGTTCCGCGTGCTCTCGTTGACTACGTCAAGACCAACCGTCTAGCCGACACGAAGCGCCTCGACCGCCTCAACGTGATTCGATCAACGCCTTCGGGGACATTTCAGGCGATTTGTCCGCTTTGCTATCGCCGGATTTTCGCGGCAGGTCTGCAAACAAAGCTGACCCAGGTCGTTGGTCGGGAGGTAGCGGACAGCACCGTGACGGAAGTCAACCTCTTCCTTCTCAGGGCCTCCGTCCAGGTAAGTACAACCACAAAGCCTACGGGCTTGGCTGGGGGCACGATCACTGCAACTCACTGGCTCGCGACAATGGCGTACCGAAGACGATTCAGTGGATGCGGGAGGTCATCGAGGCCCTCCAACGGCGATCCCACCCACAAACACTGGCGGGTTGACCCCGGTCGGGATCGCAGAATTCCGCACGGTCCGTTGCAGGATCGTTGACTTCCCCTACTGATTCCGCAGTTCGATTGTGCTTCACTCCATTCAGCCTCGATTCAGCGATCGAAATTTCGGTGGGGAGCAGAACATGAAGCGCATCCTCGCGACCCTCGTCATCACGATCACCGCGACCTTCGGGATGTCCGGCGTGGCCTCGGCCGACCTGAACGACTACCTCACGAATCCGGGTTACAACCAGTCGCAGAGCGTCAGCTGCAATAGCGGTCATGGCGCGTTCGAATTCTTCCGCGGCGAGCGTGGCGGCTGGGTGCCAACCTACGCGCAGCAAGGTGGCATCGGCGATACGACCGGCCCCGCCAATAGCGATGCCGCGGCAACCTGCCGCGCGCAGTAAATAGCGGAATGGCGCGCCGGCAGCGGCGCGCCGTTCGAAATGGACCACCATCGCGGCGGTCCTGAACAGC
>JBDTUV010000438.1:0-2596 GCA_040007575.1 Gemmatimonadales bacterium | reverse complement strand
GAGCTCCGACACGAAGACATCTACCCGGTCCCTAGGCCCGGTGCTGGCGCTGGTACCGACGATGTCGGCCTGGATGGCGAGCTCCCGGCCGCCGCGGTCGATGAGGACGCAGAGGAGAACTCGCCGCGGCCGTCCGAAGTCGGCAAACTCGTCGAGTGCCGCCCGCACGGTGCGGCCGGTGTAGAGCACGTCGTCCACGATGACGACGGTCTTGCCGTCGAGGTCCGGCAGCCTGGTCTCGCCCACCACCGGCCGGGGGCCGATGGTCTGGAGATCGTCTCTATAAAGGGTGATGTCCAGCTTGCCGCAGGGGAGGTTCGAACCTTCGGAGGCATCGATCAGGCGCTTCAATCGGTCAGCCAACTCGACCCCTCGGCGCTGGATCCCGACGAGAACGAGCTCTTCAGTGCCCCCGCTTCGCTCAACGATCTCGCTCGCCATGCGCGCCAGGGTGCGGCCGAAAGCGCGGTCGTCGAGAAGAGGCGTGCGGGAGGGCATCGGGGCGGGAAGCTAGCGGGAAGGGGGGAAGGGCGAAAGAGGAGGCGGTGACGCTCAGGGCAGGCTCTCGCTCTGCTCGGGATGAGGAATCTTCGTAGGCGACGCAGGCACCCGTCTGACTCTGGCCCTGTCACGGGCCAGCCAGACGCGGCTTCCCAGCAGAATCAACAGCACGACCCCGTAAGTCAGTGGGGCCTGTACGTCTTTCTTGACCTGCCAGAGGTAGTGCAGCACGCCGGCAACCGCTGCCACGTACACCAGCCGGTGCAGCCGCTGCCACCGCTTCCCCCCCAGTCGCCGCACCCACCCGGTGGTCGACGTGATCGCAAGAGGAACAAGGCAGAGGAACGCGGTGAACCCAACCAGCACCCAGGGATGCTTCGCGATATCCTTGAGGATCTCCTCGATCGAGAGCGACTGGTCGAACACGAGATAAGTGGAGAGGTGCAGGCAGGCGTACCAGAACGCGGTGAGCCCGATGAGCCGGCGGACCCGGATGATCTCGTTCCAGCCGGTGAGCCGGCGCAAAGGCGTTATGGTCAGGGTGAGCATGAGGCAGGTAAGCACGGTGTCACCGGTCACGTGCTGCATGAACTTCACCTCGTCGCCCATGACCCGGCCGGTGAGCAGCGCGAACAGCAGCCAGGTCAGCGGCAGCAACGCGGCAAAGTAGAGGACGGGCTTTACCACCCGCGTGATGAGGGCTGCGCGGGTCACCGGGCGGGGATCAGAAGTTCCTGCGGAGGTCCATCCCCGCGTACAGCGAGCCGACCTGATCTCCGTACCCATTGAACATCAGCGTCTTTCGCTTGAAGAACTCACCGATCCGCCGCTCCCGGGCCTGGCTCCATCTAGGGTGGTCGACGTCCGGATTGACGTTGGCATAGAAGCCGTATTCGTCCGGGCCCGCCAGGCTCCAGGTCGTCTGCGGCTGTTTCTCCGCAAACCGAATCTTCACGATCGACTTGCCGCCCTTGAACCCATACTTCCAGGGAACGATGAGCCGAAGCGGCGCACCGTTCTGATTGGGCAGCGGCTTCCCATAGACGCCGGTGACCAGAATCGTCAGCGGGTGCCGGGCCTCGTCCATGCGCAGCCCTTCGACATAGGGCCAGTCGAGGATCCTGCGGTTCTGCCCCGGCATCTGCTGGGGATCGAACAGCGTGGTGAATTCGACGTACTTGGCCTTCGAGGTCGGCTCCAGCCGGTCGATCATGGCACCCAGCGGGATACCGAGCCACGGTACCACCATGGACCAGCCCTCGACGCACCGCATGCGGTAGACCCGTTCCGCCGGCGTGAACGGCTTGAGGAGCTCGTCGATATCGTACACCGCCGGCCGTTTCACTTCCCCCGCCACCTCCAACATCCACGGCCGCGTTCTGAACTTGGTAGCGTTCTTGGCGGGATCGCCCTTGTCGGTGCCGAACTCGTAGTAGTTATTGTACCCGGTCACGTCCTCCCAGGGTGTGAGCTTGTCGTCGTCCGAGCCCAAGAGCCCGCGGCCACGAATGGGCAGCAGCCCTCCAGCCACGGCAGCTCCCAGGCCCGCCGCCTTGAGGAAGTCGCGCCGGTTCCAGAAGAGCGATTCGTCGGTGATTTCTGCGCTGGAGATGTCGGGCGGGCGATTGATCAGCATGACTCTTCCTCGGGTGGCCGTCAGCCTCTGGGTATGCTAAAGATACGCCAGGGTCGGAGAAACGGTTCCAAGGACGGACAGGGAGGGATTCGAACCCTCGATACCCTTGCGAGTATGCCACCTTTCCAGGGTGGTGCCTTCAACCGCTCGGCCACCTGTCCTGAATCGTTGTCGGGCGGCAACTTAGCGGCCTAGCAGAGGGAGGTCAACGTGAGCGTGAGCCTGTGAGCGACGCCTTCATCACCGCCGCGGTGCGGACACCGATTGGGCGCGCCGGCGGCGCCCTGGCCGACCTGCGTCCCGACGATCTGGCCGCCGCCGCTATTCGCGCGCTCATCCAGCGAGGCCGCATCCCGCCCGATCGGATCGACGATGTGATTCTCGGCTGCGCCAACCAGGCGGGTGAGGACAACCGCAACGTGGCCCGCATGGCCGCGCTGCTGGCCGGACTGCCGGTCG
>JBDTUV010000437.1:0-2605 GCA_040007575.1 Gemmatimonadales bacterium | reverse complement strand
AGGAGAGCGCCAGGACCGCCAGCGATATGGCGACGGTCGGTCCCACCCAATCGGGGGTCGTACCGACTTGCAAGAGTGCCAATGTCCACATAACCGGTACCTCCGACTCTCGAAGCCAAGGATTGGTGGGCACCTCCCACCTCGCTAATACAAAGGGGTCTCAGCACTACCGCAACCCCCTGACCTCCGCTTGACGCGATTCCTCGGCCAGTTCAGCTTTGGCCATGCCTCCACGTTTTCTGGTCCAAGGCGGACGCCCGCTTCGCGGCACGGTACGTCCGGCCGGCAACAAGAACGCCGCGCTGCCCATCCTCGCCGCCACCATTCTGGCCGACGGTCCGGTCGATCTGGACAACATTCCCCGCATCCGCGACGTCGAGACGATGCTCGCGCTGCTGGTGGATCTCGGTGCCACCGCGGAATGGAGCGGCGCAAACGGGGTGCGGGTCGATACCCGCAACGTCAAGCTTAAACCGCTCGATCCTGGGCTCTGCGCCAAAATCCGGGCCTCCATTCTGCTTGCCGGCCCAATGCTGGCTCGCTTCGGCAAAGTCACCCTCCCGCCTCCGGGAGGCGATGTCATCGGGCGCCGACGGGTCGATACCCACTTCCTCGCCCTCGAGCATCTTGGCGCGTCAGTCATGGTAGGGGACCGCTACGAGCTCGAAGCCAAGGAGCTCAAAGGGGATGACATTTTCCTCGATGAGCCGAGCGTCACCGGCACCGAGAACGCGCTGATGGCGGCCGTCATGGCCAAGGGTCGCACGGTTCTGCGCAACGCCGCGTGCGAGCCCCATGTGCAGGACCTGGCCCGGTGTCTGGTGGCCATGGGTGCCGAGATCGGCGGGATCGGCTCGAACATCTATACCATTGAAGGCGGACGTTCACTCACCGGCACGTCCTACACCATCGGGCCTGATCACATCGAGATCGGCAGCTTCATCGGTCTGGCTGCGGTCACCAATGGTGATATCGTCATCGAACCGGTACGCCAGGAGGATCTCCGCAGCACCATACTCGGGTTCGAACGGCTCGGCATTCGTCCCAAGATCGAAGGAAACCGCCTAACCGTGAGCTCAGGCCAGGAGCGGAGAATCCGTCCCGACCTCGGCGGCCACGTGCCGAAGCTGGAGGACGGACCCTGGCCCGCGTTTCCAGCCGACGTCATGTCTACCACCATCGTCACCGCCACCCAGTGCTCCGGCATGCTGCTGGTTTTCGAGAAGATGTTTGAATCCCGGCTTTTCTTCGTGGACAAGCTGATCGGGATGGGGGCGCGCATCGTACTCTGCGACCCGCACCGCGCCGTGATCTCGGGACCGTCGCCCCTGAAAGGCGGCACGGTGGAGTCTCCTGACATCAGGGCAGGCATGGCCATGGTCCTTGCCGCGCTGGCGGCGGAAGGCCCCAGCACCATTCACAACGTGGGCCAGATCGAGCGCGGCTACGAGCGGATCGACGAGCGCCTACGAGCGCTGGGAGCGGAGATCGAGCGGGTGGATGGGTAGAGGCGGGGAAGCGGGGAAGCGGGGAAGCGGGGAAGGAAAGGGCATAGGTCAGGGCGCACTGCGTGCGCCCTTTGTCGCATCCGAGCTTCGGGAGGTCAGCGTGCCAGGCCCGGTGCCCCGATTCGAGATTCCCGGTTGGCAAGAACGGTACGGCGTCGTCGCCGGGATTACCGGACGGGGCGCCGAGCCCGATCGTGGTTTCGATCTGGGCCTTTGGAGCGACGCACCGGTTGGTGAAGTGATGAGTCGCTGGCGCGCCTTTCGCCGAGAGCTGTCCGGATTCAGCGCCGTCGCGCTGGGGAATCAGGTGCACGGCGTCGAGGTAATGAATCTGGATGCCGGACGCGGGTGGATTCAGGTCGAGGGCATCGATGGCTGGATTACCACGGCACCCGGGATCCTCCTCACCGTAACTATCGCCGATTGCGTCCCGGTCTACCTGGTGGTTCCGGGACGAGGCGTGGCACTGCTCCACGCCGGCTGGCGCGGCACCGCCGGAGGCATCCTCGAGCGGGGAGCGGAGCAGTTGCGTGGTCGTACCGCATGTTCATGGTCGGACATCGTAATGCACTGCGGAGTAGGTATTTGCGGTCCGTGCTATGAAGTAGGTTCTGAGGTTATGCAGGGCTGCGGTGCGCCGGCGGAAGGGGAGGGCCCGTGGCAGCTCGACCTGCGCGAGCGCTTACGGGACCAGGCAGGTCGGCTGGGTCTCAATCAGGTCACGACGTCCGCGTGGTGTTCGGCCCACGACCGAGCATCCTTCTATAGTCATCGGGCGTCGCGGGGGACTGACGGGCGGATGGTGGCGTATATGGGAATGGCGTCAGCTTCCCCGCCGCCCCGCTTGCCTCCAACCTGATTCCCGAGTAATATTTACCTGCTGTCCCGGGAGGCGCTTCGTTCGGGCCGACTGTCGATGTGGGGGAGTTCCCCCACATTTTTTTTCCTTCTCTGCCGATGTCTGCCGACGCGCTTCTCGTACCGATTCGCGATCACATCGCCGGGCTCGGGTTCGAGCTGGTCGATCTCAGGCGGGCCGGGCCGTCGCAGCGCCCCATCCTGCAGGTGCGGGTGGACCGCCCGGACAGCCGACCTGG
>JBDTUV010000436.1:0-2616 GCA_040007575.1 Gemmatimonadales bacterium | reverse complement strand
GTGTTGACGGGGCGGCTGGCGGAGTTGCATTTCCCGCCGACTGTGTCCTCGGCGGAGAACCTGAGGAAAGAGGGGATTGGCGGGGAGCGGGTGGTGATTACGGGGAACACGGGGATTGATGCACTGCTGTACATCAAGGCGGGTTTGGAAGAGGGACGGATGAAGGCGCCGGCGGGGCCGCCGCTCGATCCGGCGAAGAAGATGATCCTGGTGACGGGCCACCGGCGGGAGAGTTTTGGAGAAGGATTTGAGCGGATTTGCGAAGCGCTGGAGCGGCTGGCGGGGAGGGAGGATGTGGAACTGGTTTACCCGGTGCATCCTAACCCGAACGTCAAGGAGATTGTGGAGCGGAGGCTGGGAGGACAACCGCGGATTCATTTGATTGAACCGCAGGATTATGTCCCTTTCGTGGATCTGATGCGGCGGAGTTATCTGATACTGACCGATTCGGGGGGAGTGCAGGAGGAGGCTCCTTCGCTGGGCAAGCCGGTGCTGGTGCTCCGCGAAGTGACCGAGCGCCCTGAGGGCGTCGAGGCAGGAACGGCGGTCGTGGTGGGCACCGACCGCGACCGGATAGTAAGTGTCGCCAGCGAGCTGCTCACGTCGCGGGCCGCGTACGAGCGCATGGCCAATGCGGTGAACCCCTATGGCGACGGACAGGCGAGCGGCCGCATCGTTGCCGCCCTGGCGGAGCGCTTCGGATGAGACTCCTGGTCACCGGGGGAACCGGCTTCATCGGCTCGCACCTGGCCGAGGAGGGCAGGCGGCGCGGCGCCGAAGTCGTCGTGCTCGGCCTGACCGACCGGCCCGAGGAGCAGGCCAACGCAGAGCTGCTCTCCGGTATGGGGGCGGAGGTGCTCTCCGGCAGCATTACCGATGCCGATCTCTGCCGCCGCGCGGCCAAGGGGGCCACTCACATTTTCCACCTGGCCGTGGCAATGCGGGAGGGCGGCAAGAGCGACGAGTTCTTCGAGTCGATCAATCTCGATGGCACTCGCCACCTGCTCCAGGCTGCCACGGCGCAGCGGGTCGAGCGATTCATTTACTGCAGCACCATCGGGATCTACGGCCACCGGGCTCCGGGCATCACCAACGAGGACTCAGCGCTCTCCCCCGGCAACATCTACGAGCGCACCAAGGTTGCGGCAGAGCACCTGGTACGCGACTTCGCCGAGAACTGTGGGCTGCCTGCCGTCGTGCTCCGGCCGGCCGACGTCTATGGCCCCCGCGACCAGCGGCTGCTCAAGATGTTCAAGGGTGTAAAGCGGGGGCGCTTCCCGCTGTTCGGCTCGGGGAAGGGGCGCCGCCACATGGTGTATGTGGACGACGTGGTATCGGCGTTCTTCAAGGCGTGCGAACGCGAGGAAGCAGTGGGCGATGGACTCATCGTGGCCGGTCCGAGCGCGTGTACGCTACGCGAGCTCCTCGACGAGGTGACGGGGGCAACCGGCAGCTCCCGCTATGGAATCAGGCTTCCGCTGGCCCCCATGCTCGCGCTGTCCGCCGTGGTGGAAGACGTCTGCGCCTCGCTGGCCATCGATCCGCCGATCTACCGGCGGCGGATGGATTTCTTCCACAGCGATTCGGAGTTCGACACTTCCAGGGCCAGGCGCGTCCTTGGCTGGGAGCCCAAGGTAGATTTACCGGAGGGGATTCGACGGACGTTTGAGGACTATCGGGCGAAGGGCGAGCTGAGCTAGGGCTGACTGTCATCCTGAGCGAGGCGTTGTCACCCTGAGCGCAGCGAAGGGGCCGAAACTGACAGCATACTGGAGATCACCAATTGACCGAACCGTGGCAACTGCAGCTCTACCGTCGTTCGCTCAAGAAGAAGCAGACGGTCAACGCGCTCATGCGGCACCTGCCGCCGGCCGCGGGACGGCTGTGCCTGGAGGTGGGGTGCGGCACCGGTCTCACCTCGCATTTTCTCCGCGGCCGGGGCGGCACCTGGGTGAGCACCGACTTCGAGCGCGACCACGTCCGTTCGGCCAAGCAGCTCGTCGGTGATCGCGTGCTCCAGACCAGCGACGCCGAGCTCCCGTTCCGGAGCGCGTCATTCGACGTGGTCGCGGCGATCAATTTTCTAGAGCACATCGAGGACGACGACACCTTCTTTCGTGAGATGGTACGAGTGCTGAAGCCGGGTGGGGACTTCCTCTTCATGGCTCCCAAAGGCGAGACCGGCCGGCCTGGCTTCGCCCTCAAGAAGCTGCTCGGCTTCACCGCCGACACCGAAGGGTTTGGACATGCCCGCGACGGGTATCCACCCGCCGCCACCCGCGCCATCATGGAGCGCCATGGGCTGACCGTAGCAGGAATAGATGACTACTGCCGCTTCTTCACCGAGTCGATCGAGGACCTGCTCAACTACGCGTACCACAAGAAGTCGATGAAGGGAAAGAACACCGAGCAGCAGGACTTCCACGGAGACACCGCGCCGATGTCGGCCGAGGCACTGAACAAGGTGGGCACGGCCTATAAGCTGTATTCCGCGGTCTATCCCGCGCTGCGGGCCTGGACCATGCTCGACAACCTGATCCCATTCTCCGCCGGCTACATGATGGTGGCCTGGGGCCGGAAGAAGGCAGCCTGACATGTGCGGCATCGCGGGGAAGG
>JBDTUV010000435.1:0-2655 GCA_040007575.1 Gemmatimonadales bacterium | reverse complement strand
CGACAAGCCTGCGGGCCTGGTAGTTCACCCCGCCCCTGGCCATTGGGACGACACCCTCGTCAATGCCCTGGTCGCTCGGGGCACTACCTTGGCCGGCGGCGCCGAAGGACGGCCGGGGATCGTCCATCGCCTCGACCGAGACACGTCCGGTCTCATGATCGTCGCCAAGACCGATATCGCCCACCGGAAGCTCGGCGCTGCGATCGCCGCGCGCCGGGTCCATCGGACCTATGCGGCGCTGGTGTGGGGCCATCTGAACGCCAGTTCGTTGCGCATCGACGCGCCGGTCGCGAGGAGCCAGCGCGACCGGAAGCGCATGAGTGTGTCCCCGGAGGGCCGCCAGGCCCGGACCGACGCCTCGGTGGTGGCTCGGTTCGAGGTGGTCGATCTGCTCCGGCTGGAGCTGCACACGGGACGGACCCATCAGATCCGGGTCCATCTCGAGCACGTGGGCCACCCGATTGTGGGTGACTCCGTCTATGCGGGTGGAGGCAGCCGAAGGATCTCCGGGGCTGCTCGCCGGGTGGCCGAGCTATTGGAGCGGGTGACACCTCGCCAGGCACTTCATGCGGCGGCTCTGGCATTCCGCCATCCTGTCAGCGGCGCCCCGCTTGAGTTCCATTCCGAGTGGCCCGCTGATTTGAGAGATGCACTCATTGTAGCGGGTGGCGAAGAACTGGTTGCCCCATCTGAGCCCTTGAGCTATCTTCGGTTCTTTAATAGAGATGGCTAACTCCCCCGCGCTTCACGCCGTCGTCTTTCGAATCGGTGAGGTTATCTGCGCGGCCCCGGCAGGGATCGTGCGTGAGATCCTCCCACGCCTGTCGGCTACCCGGATCCCGGGTGTGCCGGACTCGGTCGAAGGGCTGGTGAACGTCCGTGGCAGCCTGCTCACGGTGCTCGACGGTCATCTGCTGCTGGATCAGCCCCGACGCCAGACCGACGAGGGCGCCATTGTCGTCCTCGAGGTGAAGGGCCGCAGCTACGGGTTGGGGGTCGGTCAGGTACTCGACTTCCTCGAGGTCCCCGCAGGCTCGGTCGTCGAACGCCGGGATCTGCCTGGCGTCGACCCCCGATTGGTGAAGGCGGTGGGCCTGGGAGCCGACCAGCACTTCATCCTGCTCGACGTGGACGCCTTGTTTGCGCCGATCATCGGAAGCTAGATGGTCGCTGCCCCGCTAACACGCACGGAGGAAGTCTGTGAATCAAACTGTGCTCGTCTGCGACGACGCCATCTTCATGCGAACGATGATCAGCGACATCCTGAGCCAGGCCGGATTCGAGGTCGTGGGTGAGGCCGAGTCCGGGCTGCAGGCCGTCGAGAAGTACCGCATGCTGAAGCCTGACCTCGTTACCATGGACATCGTCATGCCGGACATGGGCGGCATCGAGGCGGTGCGTGAGATCTGCAAGGACCATCCCGACGCCAAGATCCTGATGTGCAGCGCGATGGGACAGCAAGCTCTCGTCGTCGAAGCCATCCAGGCCGGAGCCAAGGACTTCGTGGTCAAGCCGTTCCAGCCATCCCGCGTACTCGAGGCGGTCCAGCGCGTCCTGGCTTGATCCATGGATCTGTCCCAATATGCAGCCTTGTTTCTCGCCGAAAGCCGCGAGCATCTCAATGCGTGCAACGGGTCGCTGCTCGAATGGGAACGTGCCCCGGCTTCAGTCGAGCCGGTGGACCGGCTCTTCCGCGCCATCCACACAATCAAAGGCATGGCGGCCACGATGGGCTACGCCGGTGTGGCCCAGCTGGCGCATTCGGCGGAGAACCTGCTCGACGCGTTGCGGCACGGACGGGTAACCGCCACACCCTCTGTCTTTCAGCTCCTCTTTCGCGCCGTGGATACGCTCGGAGGAGCGGTCGAGGGGGCAGCCGCAGGGGCTGAGACGGAGGTAACGGAGGTAGAGGAAGGATTGATCGCGGAGCTGGATGCGGCTGCGGCAGGAGCGGCTCCGGGCGGGGCAGAAGGCCCGGCCGATGTGGCCCCACCAGCGGTAGTGTCAACGCCGAGCGAGCCCCGCTCTCGGCGCGCGTCCGATGCCCCCCGCTCCCGCCCAGTGCAGGTGACAATCCGGCCCGATGCGGTGATGCGCGGCGCCCGGGCGGCCCTGGTGCTTCGCCGTGCCGAAGGGCTCGGGGCTGTGAGCGGGCTGCGGCCGCCGGCGGCTCAGCTCGAGCTGGACGATTTCGACGGGCGTTTTTTCTTCCGGCTCCAGACTAAACTACCCGACGGGGAGATCGTCGCAGCGCTCGGATCCCTCGGTGAGGTGGAGGCAGTGCAGGTCCAGGAGGCTGCTGCCGAAGCCGACGGGGGTGGCCGTGGTCGTCAGATCCGGGTCGACCTCCGCCGGCTCGACGCGCTGATGAAGCATGTGGGCGAGCTGGTTGTGGCCAAGAACCGGCTCACGGCACTCTCCGGCGAGGCCGACGACCCCACCCTGATCGAGCTCAGCGAGCGCATTGCACGGCTGGTCTCCGCCATGCAGACCGAGGTGCTGGCCGCGCGGATGACTCCGGTCGGTGAGGTGTTCGATCGGTTCCCTCGGCTGGCGCGCGACCTGTCCCGGGATCTGGGAAAGCGGATACGCTTCGACATGGAAGGCGAGGAGATCGAGCTGGATCGATCCATCCTCGACGAGATCGGCGAGCCG
>JBDTUV010000434.1:0-2655 GCA_040007575.1 Gemmatimonadales bacterium | reverse complement strand
GTGGTGGTGTAGTTGAAGTCAGGGTGCGGTCCGCTCAGGTTGAACGTGATGGTCTTGCCATCGCAGACGACCGCCTTGTCGAACAGCTCCTGTCCGGTCTTGTCGTACGGACCGTAGTAGGCCGACAGGAAGACGGACTTGGGATCGGCCTCATCGGTGATCGGGTTTGCCGGGACGTCCAGGTACTGGATCGCGTACGTCGGACCCTCGCTGATGACGTCGTTCGCGAACGTCCGCGAGACGCCGTACTTGACGTCCTCGCAGGTGATCTCCGCGCCATCCTGCCAGGTGATGCCGTCACGAAGGGTGAACTGCCAGGACGTGGCTTCCGCATTCGGCGTGCCGGTATCGGTTGCCAGGTCGGCAACGAGCTTGGCTGATTCCACATCGTCCGAAGAGACGGTGTAGGCAACGAGCGCGCGCATCCATGTCGCTCCGAAGAACGCGAGGTCCTCCCCGGTATACGCACGCTGCGGGTCGATGCGGTTGAATTCATCGGCTTGCGTGAGGAGATAGACCGTGCCGCCTTCCTTGGCGGATCCCCCTGACGCGTTCGGGCCGGCGCTCGCGCCCGATGCTCCAGGGCTCGACGTGTTGCCCGGACCGCAGGCTGCCAGCACAAGAACAGCTACCAGGCTGAGGGCCGATGCACGGAGCACCCGTGCGTCTAATCTGACCATGTTCCATCCTCCAACGAGTTAGGCCCGGGGAACCCCCCGGCGCCAAGTTGATGCCCGATCATACACGTAGTCGAGCGGAGTTCGAAAGTGCGGGCGGCTCCTACCTCGCCGGCACGTGGCATTGGCTCAGTCAGTGAATTGCCTTTGGATCGAGTGCGTCCCGAAGCGAATCCCCCAGGAGGTTGAACGAAACGACCAGGATCACGAGGGCCGTGCCCGGGATAAAGAGATAGGTCGGGACCACGTTGAAATAGGTCACCGAGGTGGCCAGCATCGCGCCGAAGGTCGTCTCAGGCGGAAGCACGCCAACGCCCAGGAACGAGAGGGCGGCCTCGGTGCCGATATAGGCCGGCAGGGTGAGAGTGGCATACACCAGGATCGGCGCCCATAGATTTGGCAGGATCTCGGTGAACAGGATCCTGCGCTTGCTCGACCCCATCGCGACTGCCGACTCCACGAATTCGCGTTCGCGCAGGCTGAGCACCTGGCCGCGCACGATGCGCGCGAGGTACGGCCAGCCGAAGACGCTCAGCACGAGGATGAGGTAGAGGATCCTCGATGGGTTGCCTTCGGGGACCCCCAGCTCGGTGAGACGCTGGGTGAGGACCCCTGACAGCGCAAGGACGATGAGCAGGAATGGGAAGGCGAGGACAAGGTCCATGAAACGCCCGATGACGGAGTCGAGCCAGCCACCACTGTAGCCGGCGATGATGCCGACGACGGTCCCGATCGCGACCGTGATCGCCGTGGCGCTGGTCGCGATGACGAGGGAGATCCGTAGCCCGAACAGGAGCTGGGCCATGATGTCTCGCCCCGTCCCCCATTCGACCCCGAGAGGGTGCGCGGCGCTGATGCCTCCCCACGGCAGGACTGGCTGGCCACCGTTGTCGCTGATTGCAGCGGAATCGAAGGCGTAGGGGTCGATGCCCAGCAATCCGCCGAAGGCCGGGCCGAAGATGCCGATCAGGTAATAGATGATCAGCACGACCAGACAGATCATCGCAATCTTGTCGCGACGGAGGCGGGCCCAGATGATCTGGCGCAGGCTGCGGCCGCCCGTGAGGGCAGCGCTCTGGAATCCGGCAGCCGCGTCCTGGACCGCTGTCATGGCGTGGGCCTGTCACTCCGAACGGCTTTGGAGACGAATTCGTATCTGCTGGTGGCGTGCGCATCTTCGAGTGCGCGGCACGATTCGGTCAAGTATCTACTTGATCGCGCCCACTACGCCTCATATGTAGTACCCGCCTGCGGCGGGCGAGGTTCACTTCAATGAGCCCGACGGTCACCGCATCCCGCCGGGGATCGGCAGGTCGCCATGGAGCGTTGCGGCCTCATCCGACGTATGCGTCTGCATCGGCCAGCCCGGCAGCGGAGGGTAGATCTGGGGCGCCAGATACGTGCTCGAGAGCTCCGCGGGCCAGCCCCTGGCGTCCTCGACGGGCGGGACGACCCGCCGCGCCGCGGAGGCAAATGAAGGCGACTGGGTCATGGGGAGGCTCGAGGTCTGCGGAGCGGTGGCAACGGCGAACAACATCATGCCAGCGGCCGCGGCGGCGGAGACCATGCCTCTCCAGTGCACCACGCCGACCGTCCAGGGCCGCACCGGACGGTCAACGGTCCGGCTGCGGACCTGCTCCCAACTGGCTCGCGACGAACCGTGGCCATCCACGCGCGCCCGCAGTGCACGACGCAGGTTATGAATCAGCTCTCGGTCGATGCCCATCTCGCGGCGGCAGTTGGCGCAGGATTCAAGGTGGGCAAGGTGAGGCCCGGAGTGAGGCGTGAAATCTTCGCCGAGGGCGAAGTACTGGAGCAGCTCGCGACGTACCTGGCTACAGCTCATTGCGCACCACCATTGCACCGGCAGCAGCGCGCCGCTCTTTCGGGAGCCGCGATCGCAGCGCCTTGAGCGCGTAGTGCACGCGCGACTTCATGGTGCCCACGTTGCAGCTCGCGATCTCGGCCGCCTGGGCGA
>JBDTUV010000433.1:0-2660 GCA_040007575.1 Gemmatimonadales bacterium | reverse complement strand
CCAGCGCAGCTATGAGTCTCTGATCTGCATCGTGGACCTGCACGCCATCACGGGCAAGTACGATAAGGACACCTTCGCCCAACGCACCCGTGACATGGCAATCGGCCTGCTGGCCGCGGGAATCGACCCCGGACGGGCCACGCTATTTGTCCAGTCGCATGTCCCAGAACACTCTGAGCTTCAATGGCTTCTGAACAGGGTCACCCCACTTGGCGAGCTCGAGCGGATGACGCAGTTCAAAGATAAGTCACAGAAGTTCGAGAGCGTGCCGGCGGGTCTGCTCAACTATCCGGTCCTGATGGCGGCCGACATCCTGCTGTATCGCGCGGATCTGGTACCTGTCGGGGAAGATCAGGTGCAGCATCTCGAGCTCACGCGCGAGATTGCACGGAAGTGGAATGCGGAATTCGGGCGGGGAGAGGAGTTCTTCCCCGAGCCACAACCCATTCTGACGGAGGCCAAACGGATCACCGGGCTGGACGGGCAGGCCAAGATGTCCAAGAGCTTGGGTAATACAATCGGCCTGCTGGACACCCCGGACGAGATCTGGCAGAAGCTGCGGCCGGCCAAGACCGACCCGGCTCGGGTCACCCGGAAGGATCCAGGGAACCCCGACATATGCAACATTTATCACCTGCACCGGTATTTCTCGCCCCCGGAGACCGTTTCGCTGGTGGCGGACAGCTGCCGGGGTGCCAAATGGGGCTGCCTCGACTGTAAGCGGGTACTGGCCGATAATATGATCGCCACCCTCGCGCCCATCAGGGAGCGGGCGCTACAGCTCCAGGAAGCCCCGGACCAGGTAGACGAGATTCTGGCAGACGGGGCCACGGCGGCTCGCCGGCGTGCTTCGGAGACGATGGGGGAGGTGCGGGATCGGATGGGGTTTCTTCCGCCCCGCGGCAACCGGCGGTAGTCGATGGAGTGCGGCAACACCGGCTGATCCCGGGTTTCCCCTACTGTGGCGGAGATTTATGGAGAAGATCATCAAGGCGGCCGTCGAACGTGGCGCCTCGGACCTGCATATCAAGGCGGGAGACGTCTTCCGTGCCAGGATCAACGGCAAGCTTGTGGCCTTGACCAAGCAGCGGCTGACGCCGGATCAGACCAAGGCCATCGCGCTCAAGCTGATCAGCAGCGACGAGGACCGTGCCAAGATTGAACGACTACGGGATTTCGACTGCTCCTGGGGTATGCCCGGAGTGGGCCGTTTCCGGGTCAACGTCCTTCGCCAGCGCTCTTCCTTCATGATCGTTATGCGGGTCATCCCGTTCACCGTGCCCACCATCGAGTCGCTTCGCCTGCCGGAAGTGCTCAAACAGATAGCCGAAGCCGACCGTGGCCTGATACTCGTCTCGGGAGTAAGCGGCAGCGGAAAGAGCTCCACGGTGGCCGCCATGGTGCACCATATCAACCGTACGCTGTACAAGCACGTCGTCACCATCGAGAACCCCATCGAGTTCCTCCACCGGGACCTGAACTGCTCCATTACCCAGCGCGAAGTTGGCGTGGACACTGAGAGCCTCGCCGTCGGTCTTCGGGCCGCGCTGCGCCAGGATCCAGACGTGGTGGTTCTCGGAGAAATGGGCGATGCGGCTACCATCGACACGGCGCTCAAGGGAGCCGAGACCGGCCATCTCGTTATCGCCACCAGCACCACGCCTGATGTGGTCACCACCATCGAGCGGCTGATCGCCACGCTGCCCTCCGAGGAACGGGAGATCGGCCGGATGCGATTCTCCGAGGCGGTGCACTCGATCATCTCCCAGCAGCTGCTTCCGCTGAAAGGCGACAAGGGCAGAATCGCCGCGGTGGAGGTCCTCCTGGGAACACCCGCAGTGCGTGAGTGCCTCAAGGATCCCAAGCGAACTTCTCAGGTGAAACGCCTCATGGAAGACGGTCACAAGGAGCTCGGCACCCAGACCTACGACCAGCACCTCGACGAGCTGATCGAAGCCGACCAGATCACCGAGGAAACCAAGCGAGCCGCGCTGGCCACCGCTGCCCAGCCGCTCGTCAGCTCCAAGCGCTCAAAACAGGCCTGAGTCGCGAAGCCGGCACGTGCCCTCGCTGAAGGAAATTGCTCTCCAGGTCCTCGCACTCCCCCGTGAAGCCGGAACGCCCGAGGCGGCGAAGGCACGCGAGCTCGTCGCCACATACCTCACCAGCCTCGGTTACACGGTGGTCTCGCAGGGTTTCACCTTCGCTCCATCCAGTCTCCGGGCGTTTCCCATCTTCGGTGCCGGCCTCGGCGGCCTGGCCCTGGTGCTGTTGCCCCTCCTGGCTTCCGGCAGCCTGCCACATTGGGCCGCCCTTGCGGTCTGGATCAGCGGGCTCCTGGCGCTTGCCATCGTAGCCACCGGCGTCGGGTTGGGTTGGGTTCACCTCGGCGAGGGGCTCAGGGAGGATGCCAACCTGATCGCGACTCGAGGCAAGAGCCCACCACGGCGGTGGGTAGTGGCGCACCTCGACTCCAAGGCTCAGGGACACTCCATGGCAGGCAGGCTGGTGGCGGTATGGGTCGTGGGACTCGCCACGGTGGCGCTTACCGCACTCGCACTCGGCCGGCTCTCAGGACCCCTCTCAGCCGGCTGGGTGGCTCCAGCAGCGGTATTGGCCGTGATCATTAAATTTTCAATTAATTCATGGGCCTTATTATG
>JBDTUV010000432.1:0-2660 GCA_040007575.1 Gemmatimonadales bacterium | reverse complement strand
CCATCTCCACCGGCTCCTCGTGGCCGAGGTTGAGCTCCTCCTGTCCCGGCCCCCACTCGCCCTTCGAGTTCTCCACCTCGAAGCCGAGCGCGTCAAAGTACCGTCGCAGCGGCTGCATCAGCTTCTCTTCCTTGGTGGACTGCAGAATGTGATAGTCCTGGATGTACTTGCCGGAGGTGTCCAGCTCCTGGTAGCGCCGCGCGCCCGCCTGCTCGTAGCTGTCGTTGAACAGGTAGAACTCGAGCTCGGATGCAATGCGGACGGTAATCCCCATCTGCTCGGCGCGGCGCACCTGGGCCTTGAGGATCTGCCGGGGCGCCAGCGGGAGCGGCTTGTGGTCCTTGCCCTCGATGTCGCCCAGGACCAGGGCGGTCCGGCTGAGCCAGGGAATGAGCACCAGCGTGTCGAGATCGGGCCGGACCATGAAGTCGCCGTAGCCGCGCTCCCAGGAGAACGAGCTGTACCCCGGAAGCGGCTCGTTCTCGAGATCGCAGCCGAGGAGGTAATCGCACCCCTCCCATCCCTCGCGGGCCTGGCCCAGAAAGGTGCGAGCCGTGTAACGCTTCCCGGCCAGCCGGCCCTGCTGATCAGGGAACACGGTCAGCACGGTATCCACGCTGTCGGCCGCCGTCATCTGCTCCAGCTCGGCAAGAGAGATCGTCTTCACGGGGGGAGCCCCTCTCTAATTCGTCTCGAAATAGATGTTCTTCAGCTCGGTATAGTGCTCCATCGCATGCATCCCCAGCTCGCGTCCCAGACCCGACTGCTTGAAGCCGCCAAACGGGGCCTGGAGGTGGACGCTGGATGAGGAGTTGACCGATATGACCCCGGTCCGCATTGCGCGGGCGACCCGGATACCGCGCTTGAGATCGTTGGTCCACAAGGAGCCCGACAGGCCGTAGATCGAGTCGTTGGCGATGGCGATCGCCTCGGCTTCGGTGTCGAAGGGAATCACGACCACCATCGGCCCGAATATCTCCTCATTCACGATCCGCATGCCGGGTCGGGCATCAGCGAAGATCGCCGGCCGAAGGAAATAGCCGTCGCCCTCGAGTCGCTCCCCGCCACACACATGGCGCGCGCCCTCCTGCCTGGCCAGGGCGACATAAGTCTCGGTGCGCTCGCGCTGGCCGGCGGAGATGACGGGCCCCATCTCGGTTTTCGCGTCCAGCGGGTCGCCCACCCGCATCGAGGTGGCGACGACGGCCATCGCCTCGACCAGCTTCGAGTACACCTTGCGCTCGACGATCACCCGGGCCCGGGCGCAGCAGTCCTGGCCCGCGTTGGCGAACACCGAGGCGCAGGCGTGCCTGGCGGCCTCTTCGATGTCCACGTCGGCAAAGATGATGTTGGGCGACTTGCCGCCCAGCTCGAGCGAGACCCGCTTGATGGTCTCGGCGGCGGTGGCCATGATCCGCCGGCCGGTCTCGGTCTCGCCGGTGAATGCGATCTTGGCGATGTCAGGATGGGCCGACAGCTGCTGGCCGATCTTTGCCCCCGGCCCGGGGATCACGTTCAACACCCCAGGCGGAAGCCCCGCCTCCAACCCCAGCTCGCCCAGTCGCAGCGCCGTAAGTGGCGTCAGGCTGGCCGGCTTGAGGACCACGGTGTTACCGCAGGCCAGGGCGGGGCCGAGTTTCCAGGTTGCGATCACCATGGGAAAGTTCCAGGGCACGATCAATCCCACCACACCGAGCGGCTGGCGCAGCGTGATATCGAGACCGGCCTTGGCGGTTTGTATCGTCTCGCCGAAGAACTTGTCGGCGGCTCCGGCGTAGTAGCGCAGCGTGTCGGCGACGTGGTTGGCCTCCCACCGCGCGTCGCCGATCGGTTTGCCGACGTTGCGGGCCTCCAGCGTGGCCAGCTCCTCCACGTGGGCCCGCACCACCTCCGAAAAGCGAAACAGGATCTCCGCCCGCGCCACGGCCGTCTTCCCCGACCATTCGGGAAAGGCCTGGCTTGCCGCGGCAACCGCCTGATCCAGCTCCGCCGGCCCCGCCGAGGCTACCTCGGCCATCGGCTTGGCCCGGGCGGGTTCGGTGACACTGATGGTGCCGGCGCCAGGTGGGCGCCGGTCCCCAATGAGCAGATTCTGCATGCGCCTGCTTAGCTCGCCGCCCCGGGCGCGAACGCCGCCTCGAGTTTCCGGAGCGCGGCCTCGTCGGTCTTGGTGGGACCGGCAAAGCTCTTCTTGGCCGACAGCTGCCAATAGAGGGCAAGCACGACCGCAAGGCCCAGCATGGTCCACAGCACCAGCTCGTTGGGCGGCAGGCTGAAGATCACGGAAATGATCAGCACCCACACGATCGCGATCACGTTCACCAGGGGCCCCCACTTGCCCAGGCTCCAGGGCGCCGTCTCGCGGGTGGTGAATTCCCCCTGGCCCCGGCGCTTGTTCCGCCAGTTGAGATAGATGGGGAACATGTACGCCAGGTAGAGGGTGATGGTGCTGATCGACGTCACCACGAAGAATGCCGCCGCGTAGATGCAGATCAGCACCGCCAGTACGCTGGTGATGACGATCGACCAGACCGGAGTCCGGTACTTCGGGCTCACCTGCTTGATGAGCCCCGAGCCCGGCATCCCGTCGTCGCGGGCGAACGCGTACCACATCCGCCCCATCGACGTGATGGAGGCCAGGCCGCAGAGCCACATGGCCA
>JBDTUV010000431.1:0-2664 GCA_040007575.1 Gemmatimonadales bacterium | reverse complement strand
CTGCGCTCGGGGTGACAATGGTCCCTCCCGACTCTCCTACAACCTCGACGCGTAATCCGGCCGTACCACCAGCTCCCCCGCCTGGATGATCTCGCGGTCCCAGGGCAGCACGATGAAGTTGTCGGTCTCGAAGGCATGGAAGTCAGGGGCATAGTCGCCGGTCTTGAACGAGACGGCGCTCTTAACTGCGGAGGGCTGGAGTGCCCGGACCTCGCTCAGGGCCAGCTTCATGGTGCTTCCGGTGTCGCAGGTCTCGTCCACGACGAGGACTCGGCGTCCCCGGATGCTGGCCGGGGGGCCGGTGACCAGGACCGGCGGGGCGCCGGCCTGGTTTCGGGTGACCACCATCGACGCGAAGTCGCACTGCATGATGGAAGCGACCACCACTCCGGGAATGACGCCGGCCTTGGCCACGCCCAGAACGACCTCCGGCTGATATTCCTTGGCGACCCGCAACGCCAGCGCGCGGCAGATCTCGCCGAAGAACGGCCAATCGACCTCGAGGGTCCCGCGGGGTCCCGATTGGGCTGAACGGCGCATCGTTTAGGGTCTAGGGTCTAGGGTCTAGGGTCGAGGGTCAAAGGTCTAGTGTCGAATGTCGTACATCTCGGGTCGAACGGCTAGGGTCGAGAGTCGGAGTCGTAGGTCCCTCGTTGCACTTGGGATGAGGCCCGCTCGCTGACATCCCCAGGCCCCCGACTCTGACTCCCGACTCCGGACTCTAGACCATAGCTTCCTTTCACTCTATCTTATCCCATTCCCAACGCCTTGTGCCCGTTTGACTTTCCTCGGAGAGCCCTCCTCCCACATGAGCTTCTGGCAACGCATGTTCGGCAAGGGAACTCGGAGAAATCTGAGTCCGCAGCGGCTCGACTACCTCAACGAGGGCCTGGCACTGGAACGCCAGGGCGACTTCGAGGCGGCGCTCACGTCCTACCGGCTGGCCTTTCGGGACAACCCGGCCGATTCCCGCATCCTGCTCAACATGGCCATCGCGTTCACCAAGACCGGGCAGCCGGACGAGGCCATCCGGCACTACAAGCGCGCGCTCGAGCTGGATGACAGCCTGGGCGGAGCCCACTACGGTGTCGCCTTCCTGCTGCTGAAGCGCGGCGATGTACCGCAGGCAACCGAACACCTCCGGGCGTTCCTCGCCCGCCCGCCTAAGGGGCCCGATGCCGAGCGTTGGGTCCGCCATGCCGAGAGCGCCTTGCGCGACATCGCGAGCAGTCCGGCTCCGGGGACGCTGTGAAGCGGTGGGCTATCCTAGCCACCGCCGGCCTCACGCTCGGCTGTAGCAATCTGACTGAAGGCGCCGGCGGGGTGGTGCAGCTGGAGATCACGCAGCCGGCGGTCACCCAGATCGAGGTGGGCGGCACGTTGCAGCTCACCGCCCGCGCCCTCGACCGCGACGGGAACCCGGTGGCTGCGACGATCACGTGGCTCGCCACCGACCCTACGTTGACGGTAGACGCTCAAGGCCTGGTCACCGGCATCGCGCCCGGTCCGGGGCAGGTTCAGGCCGTTACCGGTAATCTCGCTTCCCTTCGCATATCCCTCACCGTCGTAGCCGCCGCGGCACCCGGGGTGGGCAGCCTCAGATACCAGTGAGCCGTGGCCACCGCACGCACCCTCACTGAGCTCCTCTTCGGGGCGCTCGACCGCTTCGGCTCCCGGCCGGTGGCCATGCGGGCCAAGCAAGGGGGCCAGTGGGTCGAGCTCAGCTACCAGGACCTGGCCGACCGGATTCAGGACCTGAGCCTGGGATTGCTGGAGATCGGTGTCCGCCCCGGCGATCGGGTTGCGATCCTCTCGGAGAACCGGCCCGAGTGGGCCATCGCGGACTACGGCTGCCTGGCGGCGCGCTGCGCCGACGTGCCGATCTACCCCACCCTGCCCGCCAAACAGGTCGAGCAAAACCTGGCCGACTCGGGCGCCGTAGCGGTGTTCGTCTCGACCCGCACCCAGCTCGAGAAGGTCCTGGCGGCCCGAGAGCGGCTGCCGGCATTGCGCCACATCATCGCCTTCGATCGGGATGTCACCGGCCCCGGAGTCCTCGCGCTCGATGAGCTGTATGCCAAAGGGCGCGCGGCCCGCCCGGCGCGAGCGAGCTGGAGATCCGATGCGCTGAGGGTACGGCCGGAGGATCTGGCGACTCTGATCTACACCTCGGGCACCAGCGGTGACATGAAGGGCGTGATGCTGACCCACGGCAACATTGCGTCGAACGTCTCGACCTGCTGCACGCTATTCAGCTTTGCCGAGGATGACGAGTGCCTCTCCTTCCTGCCCCTGTCGCACATCTTCGAGCGCATGTTCGGCCACTACTGCATGCTTCACTCGGGTGTCATCATCAACTACGCCGAGAGCGTGGACTCGGTGGCCGCCGACATGCAGCGCTGGCGGCCCACGCTGATGGCCTCGGTGCCCCGGCTGTACGAGAAGATCTACGGCCGGGTGCTCGACGCCGTGCGGGCGGGATCGGGATTGAAGCGCCGTCTTTTCTTCTGGGGCAAGCGGGTGGGCGAGAAGGCAGTGGACCTTCGCCTGGCGGGCCGACCGCTGTCACCCGCGCTGCGGGCACAGCTCTGGGTGGCTGACCGGCTGATCTTCTCCAAGCTGCGGGCGCGGAGCGGCGGCCGGCTCCGGTTCTTCATCTCCGGC
>JBDTUV010000430.1:0-2664 GCA_040007575.1 Gemmatimonadales bacterium | reverse complement strand
AGGCGTAGCGCGCCTTGCCGCTCTTGATGATCAGCGTGGTGCCGACGCAGAGCGCCACCGAGGCCAGCAGCTGGTTGCTGATCCCGAACAGCGGCCACAACGAATTGATCCCGCCGAGCGGATCCAGCACGCCCTGAACCAGGAAGTACCCCCAGGCGGCCACCACCAGGGCGGATGCCAGCACCGTGCTCGGGTACCACGACGTGCGGCCGAGTGGACTCCAGACCTGGCCGGCGAGCTCCTGCAGCATGAATCGGCCGACCCGGGTACCGGTATCGACCGTGGTCAGGATGAATAGCGCCTCGAACATGATGGCGAAGTGATACCACAGCGCCATCAGGCCCTGGCCGAATGCGCTGCTGAAGATGTGGGCCATGCCCACCGCCAGTGACGGGGCGCCGCCGGTGCGTCCGAGCAGGGTCTTCTCGCCTACAGAGGCCGCCAGCGCGTCGATCTGCTGCGGGGTCACGGTGAAGCCCCACCCGCGGATTACCTCGGCCGCGGAGTGCACGTTGCCGCCCAGCGTGGTCAGCGGTGCGTTGATGGCGAAATAGATCCCCGGATCGAGCAGCGCGGCGGCGCAGAGGGCCATCACCGCCACGAACGACTCCATCAGCATGCCGCCGTATCCGATGAGCCGGGCGTCGCTCTCCCGGATGAGCATCTTCGGCGTGGTACCGGACGCCACCAGCGCGTGGAAGCCGCTGATCGCACCGCAGGCTATGGTGATGAACGCGAAGGGGAACAGCTTCCCGGCAAACACTGGTCCCGTCCCATCGATGAACCGGGTGACGGCCGGGAGCTTCAGCGGCGGAAGCACGAGCACCATCCCCACCGCCAGGAGGAGAATCGTTCCGATCTTCATGAAGGTCGAGAGATAGTCACGGGGGCAGAGCAGCATCCAGACCGGGAGCACGCTGGCAATGAACCCGTAGGCGATGATACCGTAGGCCAGCGTAAGTCCCGAGTAAGTGAAATACGGGGCCAGCGTTGCCGACTCGGCCACATGCCTCCCACCCAACAGCGCCAACAGCAGGAGGGCCACACCGACGGCCGACGCCTCCAGGGTTCGGCCGGGACGCCAGACCTTCATCCAGAAGCCCATCAGGATGGCGATGGGGATGGTGCACAGGATCGTGAACACCCCCCAGGGACTGTCCTTCAGTGCGTTCACCACGACCAGCGCCAGCACGGCGAGCAGGATGACCATGATGGCGAGCACGGCAATCATGGCGAGGAGGCCGGTGATTGGCCCGGTCTCCTCCTTGGCCATCTGTCCCAGCGACTTGCCATCCCGCCGCATGGAGCCGAAGAGGATGATGAAATCCTGCACCGCGCCGCCCAGAACCACGCCGAAGACCAGCCAGATCGTCCCGGGCAGGTACCCGAACTGGGCGGCCAGCACCGGCCCGACCAGTGGGCCGGCACCGGCTATGGCGGCGAAGTGATGGCCGAACAGCACCCAGCGCGAGGTGGGGACAAAGTCGCGGCCGTTGTTCAGCCGTTCTGCCGGGGTTGCCCGCCGATCGTTGAGCCCCAGCACCCGGTCTGCCAGGAACCGGCTATAGAAACGGTAGGCTATGAGGTAGGTACCGACCGCGGCAAGCACGACCCACGCAGCGCTGATGGTCTCGCCCCGATGCAGCGCGAGGACTCCCCAGGCGCCCGCCCCCGCCAGGGCGACGAGCAGCCAGCCAATTCGTTTCAAGACCATGGGACTAAACTACAAATGCGTAAGGGGGAAAAGCAAAGCGTGAGCGGTGAGCGGGAGTACTCTTTGATGAGTCTAGTGTCGCCTTCCCGGTTACCGCTTACGTTCTTTTTTCCCCGCTTACGCTTTTTTCTCAACTCCTTGCCGCTCCCAACTTCTGCCCGTACCTTCGGATTCCATGCCATTGCCATCCTTCGGCTTCGGCCCCCGGCCCTCCTGGGAACACGAGGCGCCGGAGGCGAGCGGGACCGCGCTCGAGGAGCCCCGCCCACAGCCGATCGGCAAGGGCTGGCGCGGCAAAGTCGCGATCGTCACCGGTGGCGCCACCGGCCTCGGCCGCCACATCTCCATGGAGTTCGGGAGGCTTGGCTGTCACGTCGCATTCTGCTTCGTGAATCTGCCGGGCCGGGACGTGAGCGAGCAGGCGCTGCTGACGGAGACCGCCCTCACCGCCATGGGGGTGGACGTCCTTGCCCTGCGCTGCGACGTCCGCGATAGGGTTGCCGTGGAGCAGTTCGTCCAGGAGGCCAAGCAGCGGCTGGGCGGCGTCCATTTCCTGGTGAACAACGCCGGTATCGCGAACGACGGGGCCCTCTGGCGGCTCTCTCAGCAGGCCTGGTCCGAGGTCATGGATACCAACGTCACCGGGGCGTTCAACTGCATCCGGGCCGTGGCGCCGATCTTCCGCGGCCAGCACTATGGCAAGATCGTCAGCGTCAGCGCCCACCAGGCCGATCGTCCCGGTTTCGGGGTGGCCAACTACGCTGCCAGCAAGGCCGCGCTGCTCGGGCTCACCCGGGCCGCAGCGGTTGAGCTCGGTCCCGCCAACGTCAACGTCAACGCCGTTGCACCCGGATTCATCCGCACCGAGCGCATGGCAATGCTTCCCTCCGAGGTCATCGAGCGGGCCCAGAAGAGCTCGGTCCTGGGCCGGGTGGCCGAGCCGGACGACG
>JBDTUV010000429.1:0-2668 GCA_040007575.1 Gemmatimonadales bacterium | reverse complement strand
ACGCTCGGACGCAGGCAGGCCAGGTCCTTCGCTGCGCTCAGGATGAGGAGAATGCGAGAATCCATACACGGTCAATAGCCCACAGCCAATAGCCAATAGCCTCTACTTGGAGTTTCCAAATGACGAAATCCACGCTATTCGACCGGCTGAATCAGGAGCTCGAGGCATTCGGCAAGAAGGCGCAGGCTGCGCTCGACGAGGGGAAGCTGCAGATCGAGCTGCTCCGGCTGAGGCGCAGATTGGACGCTGCCGCTCGCGACTTGGGGCTGTTGGTGCATCGCCGGGAGCGGGGCGGAGAGACCGAGACACGTCGCTTCGACGCTCTGATGCTGCGGCTCGACGATCTTCAGGCGGACGTTGCTCGCCTGGAGAAGCAGATAGCCGAAGCACGGCGGGGAACCGGTTCCACCCTCTCGAGGTCCACCGCCGCCGAGGTTCCGGCCGAGACCACGGAGACACCGGGAGCGGTTTAGCCGTTCACGCTCGCGAAGGCTGGTCGAGGCGGGGTGCGATGGCGACCCGGATCCGGTCGGGGTAGTTGCCGCAGAGGCCGTCCACCCCCAGCCGTACCATGCGGTCGAGGTCCCCGATCTCGTTCACGGTCCACGCGATCACACCGCAGCCCGCTTCGTGAACCTGGGTGACCAGCTCCCGGTCCACCTGCTGCCACTCCTGCCACAGGGTGGTCGCACCCACCAAGCGCATGGCCGCCACCGGGTCGCAGAGATAGGCGGAGAGCAGAATGCCTCGGCGGAGGCCTGGGCGGGCCTCTCCCAGTCGCTGCACGATCCGGTGGTCGAAGCTATGGATCGCGTAGCGCTCAGGAGCCGGCCCCCGAGCGAGGATCTCAAGCAGCACGCCATCATAGGCAGGTGCAAGACCCTTCACCTCGACCCACACGTCCCGGTCCCCCACCAGATCCAGTATCTCGGCGAGCAGCGGCAGCGACTCACCGTTGGGGATGTGGAGCTGCCGGGCCTCGGCGAGCGAGAGCTGCGCGATAGAACCGACGCCAGCGATCTCTGCGTCGTGGTGAACGACGATCCCGCCGTCTCGAGTCGCGTGGATATCCAGCTCTACCCCGTCGGCATCGAGCATGACCGCCCTTCGAAAGGCGGCCCGCGAGTTTTCGTATTCGTATCCGGAGGCGCCGCGGTGGGCGATGACAGTCGGGCGTCGCATCGTATAGAAGATACAGCCGCCTTGCAGGGTCGGCCAAGTTAACAAATTCGCGCCATTGTCGTCACCCAACCCGGATGAGCGCCTCCACGATGCCGGTCTTCATAGGACCCGACTCAGATACCGACCCGGCCCTGGTCGCCGCTTACCGCAACGGGGACGAGCGAGCCGCGGCCGAACTGGTCGGGCGCCACTCCGCGGCGCTGGGACGGTTCCTCTACAGCCTGGGGGCGGATCACGAGGACATCGAGGACCTGGTACAGGAGACGTTGTTTCGAGCGTTCCGCAGGGTGGAGAGCTGGCGCGGTAGGGCATCGTTCCGGAGCTGGCTATTGACCATCGGCAGCAACCTTCTGCGCGATCAGGTTCGCAAACGGAAAGGTCAAGTGGTCTCGATCGAGGGCCACGATATCCCCGATCGAGCCGACCCGGCGGCGGAATTTGCCGCGGTCGAAGCTGAGGACCAGGTGCGGCAAGGGCTGGCGCGCCTACCCCGGCTGCAGCGCGAGGTGTTCCTCCTGCGGGCACAGGAGGGTAGCGACTACGAGGAGATCGCGATACTGCTCGGCACCACCCCAGGAGCGGCAAGAGTCCATTACCACCACGCCGTAAAGCGGCTGAAGGAGCTGATTCGATGAGCGACTGTGAATGGCTCTCCGATCGAATGCCGGTGGTGGCGCGGGGTCGGGCCGAGTGGACGCCAGATGAGACCCGGCACCTGGGCGAGTGCATGTCATGCCAGCGGGAATGGGAGCTCGTGCAACTGGCGACCACGTTGGGGAAGGACGTCGGCCTTACGCTCGACCCGGCTGCAATAGCCGGGAGGGTCCTTCGTCGACTGCAGCAGGCGCGGGAAGTCCGGCGGCTTCGGCGCCGGGCATGGAGTTTCGCGGGCCTGGCCGCGGCCGCTGCGCTGATAGCGGCGATTTGGACCGGAGGCATGCAGGGCGGGACATCGAAGCCTCCAACCCTCGGCACCGCAGTGGCGGGACGGCTCACGATCCCATTGCCCGAGCTCGAGAGTCTGGAGCCGGCAGAGCTGGACTCGGTGCTGCAGACAATGGATGAACCTGGCGCCGGATCGACCGCCGACGATCCGGCGCTGGGCGACCTGAATAACGATGAGCTCGAACGTGTTCTCAATACCTGGGAGGGTTGATGCGAAGCGCATACTTGTGGTCTCTCATGCTGGCGTTGACACCATTCGGTGTGGCTGGAGCCCAGCGTGCCGATACCTCCTCGGTTCGGGCGGATTCCCTGCGCCACCGTATAGAGGAGCGCTTCGCCGAGCGGGCGCAGCAGGAGCTGGGGCTAACCAACGAGCAGACGGCCAAGCTCCGGACAACCAGCCAGCAGTTTGGCGTCCGGCGCGGCGAGCTCCGCAGTAGGGGCGAGCGGTTGCGCCAGGCGTTGGCGGTCCAGCTTCAGCCGGGCATTGCGGCCAATCAGGACAGCGTGGCCAAACTAACCGACGCCATGATCGAGCTCA
>JBDTUV010000428.1:0-2672 GCA_040007575.1 Gemmatimonadales bacterium | reverse complement strand
CGCCAAGTTCTCGTTCTAGTGCGCCGCACTACGCTGTGATTTCCGCGATGCCAGCACCGACGATGTGAAAGTCGCCAGCTGGGGCTGGGCCTTCGGCGATGCCGCCGAGGCGACCGAGCCGAGCCCGGTGCACACCTACGCCAGCACGGGTGAGTACACCGTGAGCTTGAAAGTCACCGATGAGGAGGGCGAGACCTCTACCCAGAGCAAGACGGTGCAGGCAACCGCGCCCGTGGTGACATCGCTCACCTGCGCAAATGCCTCGCGCCCTGGCGAATTCGTTGCGTGCACCATCGATCTGACGGCGGATGTTTCCGGCTTCGAGGTGGTGCTGAACAGCACGAGCTGCACCGCTCACGGAAATATCTTCCGTATCACCAGCCCGGTGTCGGCTACCCTGACGACCGACGGCTGTTACGAGCAGGATGGCAAGACGCTGCTGGTCACCGGGCCGTTTACGGCTGGGACCAAGATCAGCGCCGAAGTGGAGGCTCCGCTGCTCCAGAACGCTCCCCAGCTGCGCGTCGCCGGCCATTACCCGGAGTGGACGCTCACCTTCGAGGACGGCGAAGACGCCGACTTCAACGACCTGGTCATGACGTTGCGAGCCTTCCCGTAGACCAGCGGGAATCAGCGCACTTGGCCCCGGCGCTGCCAGATACGTATCCTGGCGCGCCGGGGCTGTTTCGTTCATTGGCTTCGATCCTGATCGGGGGAATTTGTGCGGCGCGGCTTCCTTTTGTCCATCTCGATCCTGGTCGGGTGCTCGGCGCCTCGATCCGATGCGGAGTCCCGGCCGGCACTGCTGGTTGTCAGTGGCGCCGCAGTTGACGACACTATCTCGGCCCTCCCGGCAATCGCGCAGGACGGAGACGGTGAACAGCCCTCGGTGATGTTCCGGTGTGACGAAGGGCGTCTCGGCGCTTACCTGGTCACGACCATAGCCGGCGATAATGAAACATCCGAAGAACAGATGGTGCCTATCACCCTCGATTCAGCGCCGGGCTGCGACTGAAAAACAGTTGAGGTGCGGCGAGAGCTTGATTCCTGCTTGACCCATAGACCCGATCATGAGCGCAACGCTTTCGGGAAGGGTCTATGCGCACGACTCGTCAGTTATTGCTTTCGCTCGCTCCAACCCACCTCAGCGATCCACTGTCCCGAGGTTCGGACCGGGCTCGCCGAGTCATCTCCAGAACATGGCCGGCGCTCGCATTGGCGACCACTCAGTGCTCTGAGCCGCTGGGGCCATCCGATCCGCACGATCCCCTGCCGCCCGCGTCAGCTGACGTGGCTTCATTGTCCTCATTCATTCTGGTCGGAGCCGGGGATATCGCCTCTTGCGGCAGCGGGGGCGACGAGAAAACCGCTCTTCTGGTTGAGAACATCTTGAAAGCGGATGCCACCGCGACCGCCTTCGTCGCAGGCGACAACGTCTATGAGGACGGGTCTGCGGCCGAGTATCGGGACTGCTACAGTCCTACCTGGGGGCGGTTCAAGGGCAGAACCCGGCCTTCGCTGGGGAACCACGAGTACGACGGAGTGGAACGGGCCAAGCCCTCGTTCGATTACTTCGGTGATGCCTTGTGGGGGAATAGTCGCGCCCGAGGTGGCTACTACAGCTTCAATCTCGGCGACTCCTGGCATGTCGTCGTGCTAAACAGCAACGCTGGTTTTGTTTCGGCGACGGCCGGATCTCCCCAGGATCAATGGCTGCGGGCGGACCTGGCGGCCAACAGCAGGCCCTGCATCGCCGCGATTTGGCACCATCCCCGCTTCTTCTCCTCCAGCGATCCCGCGTCCAGCCTGCAACGCTCCGGAGTGAAACCGTTCTGGGAGGCACTCTATGCGGCCGGGGCCGACCTGGTTTTGAACGGTCATGCGCATAACTACGAGCGGTTCTCGCCCCAGACTCCGGACGGCGCGGCGGACCCTGGGAAGGGCATCCGGCAGTTCATCGTGGGCACCGGCGGCAAGGGTGTGGGTGGCGTCGTCAAGCTCCACCCCAACAGTCAAATCACCGAAGGTAGGACGTTGGGCGTGATGAAGCTCACGCTCAGCCCCGGGAGCTATAGCTGGGAGCTCGTTCCGGAGGCCGGTAAGACATTCACGGATGTGGGTCGCGCCGACTGCCACGGCTCTGGTACCACGCCCGCGTCGACGCTGGCTACGAACACTGTGCCTTCGGCGTTTTTCGGCAGCGCCTGCACCAAACTGAGCTGCACCTTTACCGATCGCAGCAAGGATAGCGATGGAAGCATTGTGGCCTGGAGCTGGAGCTTTGCCGATGGCACGGCTTCGACGGCTCGGAGTCCGATACACGCATACAGGGCTGCCGGCACCTATCGCGTCCGTCTCACGGTAACGGATAACCGAGGCGCCCAAGGCGCCGTCACCCACAGCGTGAGCGTGACGCCATAGGGCGGAACCCCTGGCAACGCGAGTGGGGCATCAGTATCCATATGGAAAGGTGCCCCACGGGTTCACTGGCTGATAGACGCCTGCATTACGCGCAGTCGTCACACCTTGCAAAGCTCCCCGGTGACACCCCAACCAGCCGTCCGAAGATCCGGGTAAAGTGGCTTTGGTCCGAGAAGCCCAGCGTGGCCGCCACCTCTGCGATCGTCGTCTCGCGGCTCTGGAGGATGCTCTTGGATCGTTCGATCCTCACC
>JBDTUV010000427.1:0-2674 GCA_040007575.1 Gemmatimonadales bacterium | reverse complement strand
GCCGGCGAGCTCGACGCCGCTGTCAACGGTCCCGAAGCGGGGCGTGCGCCGTGGTCTCGGCGCGCCCTCTACGCCGCCGCGCTCGCGCTCGGCATCGGCGGCGCGAGCTGGCTGGCGTACTCGACGCCGTCGTCAGTAGCGGGAGGCAAGGCCGGGCCGGAGACGGACCCTACCCATGTGGCGGTGCTCTACTTCGATGACCTCAGCGACAAGGGTACGCTCCGGCCGGTTGCCGATGGCCTCACCGAAGACCTGATCGATGCCCTGGGCCAGGTTACCGCCCTCCATGTGGTCTCTCCCAATGGGGTCCGGCCCTATGCCGGCCGCCACACGCCGCCCGACAGCATCGCGCGCGCGCTCGAGGTCGGCACGCTAGTGGCGGGCAGTGTCGAGCGATCAGGCGATGTCCTTCGGGTGACGGCACGACTCATCGACGCGCGGAGTGGCCTGCAGCTTCAGAGCCGGACGTTGCAGTACCCCTTCGGCGATCTGTTTGCGCTCCAGGGTGAGCTGGCACAGGAGGTGTCCCGCTTCATGCGTGAACGCCTTGGCCGGGAGATCCTCCTCCGCGAGGGGCGCAAAGCAACGAAAAGCGTGGCTGGGTGGGAGCTGCTCCAGCAAGGGGAGGCCTCGCGCGCGACTGCTAGGCTCCTTTCCGACCAGGGAGACGCCTCCGCGGCGGGGCGCTCGCTCGACGCCGCCGACTCCCAGTTTGGTCGAGCCGCGACCCTGGATCACAACTGGGCCGATCCGGTAGTGCTCCGCGGCTGGGTGGCGTTGGACCGAATGGAGTTCTCTGAGACCGAGCCTGCGGATTCAGTGAAGCTTTGGTATGGACAAGGATTGGTGCACGCGCAGCGAGCGCTCGATCTGCGACCCCAGTATCCCCCGGCCCTCGAGCTGCGTGGATCCTTGCGTTATCGCCACCTGGTCAGCGCCGATTCTGCCGCTACACCGGGTACGGACGCCGAAGCCGATCTGCGGGCCGGAGCGGTGCCCGCCAATCCCTCGCAGGCTCGGGCGCTGGGGACCCTCAGCGCACTTCTGCAGGCCACCGGTCGGCTGGCCGAAGCCAATCTGATCGCCGCGCGAGCCTACGAGGCGGACGCATTTCTGTTCGATAGCCCACAGCTTCTCTTCCGGCTGTACCACACGTCCCTGGATCTGGGGAGAGAACCGGAGGCGGTTCGCTGGTGTGACGCCGGCCGGAGCCGCTTCCCGGGGGACTGGCGCTTCACCTTCTGCCAGCTCAGGATCCTGGCCTTGGCCGGCACCCTCCAGCCGGACGTCGCCAAGGCCTGGAGCCTGGTTGATACGCTGGAACGGCTCAGCCCGCCTGCCTATCTCCCTCGCTGGCAGCTCGTGGTCGCCGGGGTGCTGGGGAGGGCTGGTATGCGCGATAGCGCCGAGGCCGTGATCCGGCGGGCGAGGGCGGCAGCCCCGGACGACTCAGAGCTGGATTTCTACGAGGCAGAGGCTCGCATGCTCCTCGGTGATCACCAGGCGGCCCTCCGCCTGCTCGATCGCTACCTCAGGACCAATCCGCGGTTCCGCGCCTACCTGCGGGTGTATCCTCTCTTTCGTCCGCTCTGGAACGACCCTCGCTTTCAGGCTCTGGTGCCAAAATCCCCGACCTAAAACGACCCGGCCTTGTGAACAATTACGGAGCGCGCAAGGGGAGACTCGCCTATCCGGTAGAGCTCCCGCTGTTCCGCGGCATACCGTACTCCGTCCACCGACGTGAGGTAGGGTGCAATGAACTTATCGAACGCAGCCAGACTCCAGAACAAGGCGTCCACCGAATCGGCGCTGAATCGTTTTTCCACCCCGTTTTTCTGCCTTACGATCACCTCGACCACATCCGTCTTGGTGGACGACAGATCCGGCGGATCATCCTTGGTCACGAACGGGCCGAAGGCCGCGTACTCGGGGCCGGCTCTCTCGGCTTCAAAGCTGGCTTCCTTGAACGTCATGAACACGCCCCGCACGTCGTGATGCCCCTTGTCGCCCCTCCGGTGGATCACCACCCAGCGGGGCCTGCCATCTCGAAAGCCGTCCGCCGCCTCGGCCAGCCGCCTGACCAGCGACGCAGACTGCGCCAGGGTGTCGCCTGCGATCCCAGACGCTGGGACTGGCCCGTCGGCAACGTGTCCCGTGCGAGTTGCTCCGCTACATGCCAGCAGTCCGCTCATCATGAGTGAAACAGTCAGCGCACTTCTCATCGGACCTCCCGGGTGGGTCGCCCGCGCCGGACCCCAGCGCGTTCTCCTCACTTACCGGCCGGTCCCGTCTCTGTCAACCACGCAGGCCGGTTGTCACTCTCCGTAGGGGATCCAGATGTTCTTTACCTGGGTCGCCTGCTCCAGGAATTCCTCTCCTGCACCCCGTCTGGGGTCGGTCCAGTCGCGGCTCTTGCCGAGGTCCACCCAGGTGCGCTTCATGTTTCCGGTCGAGAGACGTTCGACCTCAGCCGAGACCTCTGCGCTGCCGAAGTACCAGACCGCGTCCACATCGTCGTGGGCGGCAAGGACGGGCGCCAGCTCGTCGCCGAGACCGGTGACGATGTTCACCACCCCGCCCGGCAGATCGGACGTGTCGAGGACCTGGTAGAGATCGGTTGCCGGCAGGGGCGCGCGGGTCGAAGGTATGGCGACGACAGTGTTGCCCATGGCAA
>JBDTUV010000426.1:0-2684 GCA_040007575.1 Gemmatimonadales bacterium | reverse complement strand
TCGCCGGGCTGATCGCGCCGCAGGTCGGGAGCTTCCTGCGGTCGGTCGAGTCGCCAAGGCCCCTCGACTACGCTCAGGATAGGCCGGCCGCTGCGTTGCCGGCAACACCGCCGCCCTCGAGCCCTCTTCCCGCCCGTGATGCGTCGGCGGAATCGCTCTTCCGTATTGCCAGCCTTCTGGCCACCACCTCCGATCCGGCGGCTGCTACCCGACTGATTGCGGAAGAAGGCTCGGGACTTCTACCGTTCGACAAATTGACGTTCGCGCTCCGGCTTACCGAAGGCGATCGAGTCATCCTCCTGGAGCCAGGCGAACGGCGCGCATTTCCCGACCTTCCATTAATACCCGTGACTGGAACGGCGCTGGCCCGCGTGCTTCAGGGTCAGGCGCCACACGCCTTTGCCCAGGCCCGGGGAGAGAGCAGGCTAATTGTGCCGTTGCGAGTGGCGGGGAGGGTTCACGGTGCCCTGGTGTTCAGCGCCGCGCCGCCGGCCGCCCTGGCGGAATCGCACCTCGATCCCGCCCAGCGGCTGGCCGATATCGTTGCCGCCCACCTCGAGCTGCTGCGACGCGCCGCCATGCTGCCACCTCCCTACGTGCCGGGCTGGAAGCGGGCGGAGAAGCGCTGAGCTCACGCACCGCTACCCCGCGGCGGTACGGGGCGCTAGGCTAGAGGCTCGCAGTCCCAACGCCCTCCGCAGCAGATAGGCCCCGAGCAGCAACAATCCGAACATGCAGACGACGACGGGCCCGGTGGGCAGGTCGTAGTGGAAGGACACCCAAAGCCCCAGCGCTGAAGCCAGGGTGCCCGCCAGCCAGGATATCGCCGCCAGCGTTCCGTGTCGCCGCGTGAACTGAAACGCAATCGCAGCCGGGACCACCAGGAAGGAGAAAACCAGCAAGACCCCGGCGATGGGAACCGAGAAGGTGATGACGATGCCGAACGAGAGATAGAACGCGAAGTCCCACCAGCGAATGCGCCACCCCCTTGCGAGCGCGGTCTCGGGCTCGAAGGAGATCGTCAGGAAGCGTTTCCGCAGGACCCAATGAAAGATCCCGACCACGGTATAGATGGCGGCGAGGCGGATGATCGTCGGCCAGGTGACCCACAACAGGCTCCCCACCAGAATGTCCTTAATAGCTTCACCGCCTCGGGGCGTGCGATCCGCTACGAGGATCGCGGCCGCAGAGGCCATGACGAACACCACGCCGATGATGGCTTCCTGCGGCACCGGTCCTTTCTCGGTGCTGCGAGTAAGAGCGAACAGAGCCGCCCCGATGGTGGTAAAGCCGAGTGCGTAGAGAAACGAGGCCGGTGAATCAGACTGGCTGCCGGCCAGGATGGCAACGGTGGAGCCGAGTGCGGCCATCTGGGCCAGTGAGAGATCTACAAAGATCACCTCCCTGGCGATCACGTGCAGTCCGAGGTACGAATGGATCGCCACCAGCACCAGGCACGCCACCAATGGTGGCAGAAAGAGGCTCAGGTCCATTACGGAGCTCCGGTCTTGAGCGCGACATCGCGAAAGCCAACCGCAAGGCTGCTCACCCAGGTGTTGACCAGGTCGAAATAGGTGTTCACTCCAGGAGCGCCGCCGGTGTTCTCGGGAACGATGACGGCACGCGCCCCGGTTCGTTCGGCCACCCGCTGAATCTGCTTCCGGTCGAAGTAGTTGGAGGCGAACAGCACCGGAATCTTGCGCTGCCGCATGAGCGCGATCACTTCCTGCACGTGTCTAGGTGTCGGCGGGATGCCCGGTTTGGCCTCGATGAACGTGACGCAATCGATCTTGAACCGCCGACTGAAGTACGCCCACTCCTTGTGATAGCAGGCCATCTCCTTCCCCCGAAAGACCTCACCCTGTTTGAGCCAGCCGCCCAACCGATCGAGGAGTGGCTTGCCCTGGTATTTCTGCCGGGCCAGGAAGTCCTGCAGCTTGTCGGTGCGAAGCAGCTCGTAGGCCGTTGATGGAGTGAGCACCTTGACCAGTGCCGGACCCATGGTGGCATCGAGCACCCGGCTCTCGAAATCCCGCTCCTTACCAGCAAAGAATTCCGCGTTCCCCGGCGAGACCCGCTGAAGTCCGGCGAGTATGTTGCGCGCGATGATGATCCTGTTCAGCGGATCGGTGTGGATGTGAGGGTTGCCATCCACATGGATGTCGCCGCCCGCGCGGCTCAACGAGGTGGGAACCTCCAGCAGATCGATGCCGTGATAGGCGGCGATATAGCCGGGTGCACCCTCGATGATCTTCCGGTTGCCGGCCCGATCGAGCAGGGCCGGCACCCAGAGCTCGAGGTCCATCCCGGTGGTGACGAACAGGTCGGCGTCGCGCAGATCCTTCACGAAGCTGGGCTTCGGCTGCACGAAGTGGGGGTCCTCGTCTCCCTGGGCGATGGAGGTCACCGTACCGCGGTCGCCTACTATCTCACGAGCGATGGCGCCGTAGGTGGTCAGGCTGGTGACGATCTTTACCGGCGGGGCAGCTGGGCCGCGGGGAGGCGGGGAAGCTGGTCGCCCGAGGAGTCCCGCAGCAAGAAGCAAGGTTTTTATATACATCTTGATATCCTTTATGGAGAGTCGGTCATCCGCCTAGATCGATAAGGATGACAACGCCGTCGTCTCATGGTTTCGTACCGTCCTACCCGCCTACCCGCCTACCCGCCTACCCGCCTACCCGCCT
>JBDTUV010000425.1:0-2685 GCA_040007575.1 Gemmatimonadales bacterium | reverse complement strand
CCTCGGTCGCCTTGTTCGCCCGCTTCGCGGCCGAAAGGGCGATGATGCCGCCCAGGCCAACGACAACGAAGCCGATGATCAGCGAGAGTTTGGTGCGACGGGACATGGGCATCTCTTCCTCGTTACGGGCGGACGCGGTCGGTTACCGCAGCCGGCGGCCGACGGCCGCCTCGAGCGCCGTGAAGGCGCGATGATAGGCATACACTGCCGAGTTGTAATCTCCCTCGGCGCGCGTCACGGCATTCTGCGCGTCGGTGAGTTCGAGCGCGGTGCCGCTGCCGAGCCGGTACCGGTCCTGCGCCAGGGCGAGCCGCTCGGCCGAGGCCAGCTTGCTCTTGATCTGCACGCCGATGGCCTTCCACGAGGTCTGGAGTGACAGGTACCGCGACTCGACGTCGGTGCGGACCAGCAGTTCCCGGGCCCGCAGGGCCTCCGCCGCGTCATCCCGCTGGGCGGCGGCCTGCGACAGGCGCAGCTGCCGGCTGAAGCCGGTGAAGATCGGCAGCGAGATCGTGAGGCTGGCCTGGAACGGCTGCTGGTTGAACTTGAACGGGAAGACGTTGTTCCGATCGCGGATCGACTGGCTCCTCGCCGGATCGAGCGCCGAGCCATCGGAGAGGAGTCCTGCGAACGTGTTGCAGTTGGCCACCAAGCCACCCCCGGGGTAGGGGAGCGTGTCGGTGAGCCGCATGATGATCTCGTTCTGGAACTGGCAGTTGGCCGCCGAGCCGACCCCGCCGGCATACGCCTGCTGCAGCAACAGGTTCTCGTTGGTGAACTCCTGGGTGAACCCGCTCCACCCAGCGCGGGCCGACAGACTCGGCAGGTATGCCGACTTGGCGGAGCGGACGCCCCAGGTGGCGGAGGTTTCGCGCGCGCGCGAGGCCACCAGGCCCGGGTTCTGCTCTTCCGCCATCGCCATCAGCTCGTCCAGCTTTACCGTCGGCGTGTCGAGCGGGAAGGAGTCGACCAGCGCGATCTGCGGCACCGGGGCCGGGGGATTGGTCCCCATCAACCGGAACAGCTGGAGCTTCGCGTCGCTCGCTGCCTGTTGCGCCCGGAGCAGGCCGACCTCGGCCTGGGCCAGCTCCACCTCGGCCTGTCGGACGTCGACCAGCGTCGCCTGGCCGACGGAATAGCGGGCCTGCGAGAGCTGCAGGAATTCACGGGCGCGGAGCAGCTGCTGCTCGGCGACCCCGACCTGCGCCTGGGCCTCCAGGCCGTTCAGGTACTGGGTGGTGACGTCCGCCACCAGACCGATCTCGGCCGCCGTGATGTCGGCGTCGGTGGCACGGGAATTCGCTTTCGCGACCCCCGGCTGGCTCAGGACCTGGCCGTTGAGGGCCCAGTTGAAGCCGTAGTTGTAATTGGAGCTCACCGCAGGGGACGTCTGATTGAACGTTGACCCACCGAAGGTCGACGAGCCCGACCCGGTGTATCCCATCCCTCCGCTCACGTTGAACGTCGGGAGGAACGAGGCGTAGGCACTCCGCACCTCCCAGGACGCCGGGCCCCGGTCATTGAGGACCTGGCGGTACGCCGGGCTGTTCCGGTGTGCGAGGCCGATCGCATCGGTCGCCGACAGGGTCACCGTGATCGGCGGGCGGTCGAAACTCCGGTCCGGTGTGGCGGCGGGCTGCTGCGCCACCGCCGGGAGGGCGGTGCCGACAACGAGAGCGGCAACCAAGCTCCAACGAGTCATCACGGAATCCTTGAAAAGAAGTGTGAACACACCCCCCTTACGTCCGGCGGGAGCGTCCAGTTTCAGCTTGCTACGACATGATCGCAAGCCGTTATGCAACAATAAGTTACACTGGCGCTACTGATCGGCGAGCCTCCGTACTTCCACTTGCTTCGCCGGCAGGAGGAGCCCTGCGAAGCGGCCATTCTGGTCCAGGAGTATCTCGCCGGTGATGTCCCCCGTCACCGAGATGCTTGGGGGCCCGTTGGGGACGCGCCGCCGAGTGACGACGATCCGGCCCCGCCACCCGGTCCGGGGGTAGATCACCCGGAGCGTGCTCCCCTCCTCGCTCGCCAGGTCGGCCACCGCCATCCATAGACTGTAGACGCTGTCGTCGAGGGCCACGAGGTCCGTGCCCCCGGGGTACTCGTGTGCCGCCTCCCGGGTCGGTGAGGCGATGCGGACCGTCAGTCGGTCCCGCGAGAGCTCCGCCACGGTGCGCTCGGGGGTGTTGCCGTCGAACTCGACCTGGAACGCCGACAGTGCCTGCGTGGCCCCCCGCTCGAGGATGGCGGAGTATTGGAGCCGGGGCCGGACCGGTGGGTAGGAGGCCGTTGCGTGGAGGGTGGATCCGGTCAGCCCTCCGCGGCGACCCGGTTGGAGCAGGAATTGCTCGTGGGCGATCTCCACGTCCCCGACGCGGATGACCAGGGCTCCCTGGTCGAGCGCCCCGATCTGCCCCGTGGCGACCCCCGGCCCGCTCAGCAGCAGCGACAGCACAATCGACGCGCGCACGCCTATCCCTCTCTGCGGCCGATCGGTCCCCGGGCCCATTCGCGAATTTGTCATCCTGCAAGATACTGCCCTGTCGCCCCGGAACACCGTACCTTCCGGCCTATGCGACTTCGCCCCGGTTCCGGCCCGTGGTGGCCCGTGGCGGTCATCCTGCAGGGCGTGGTGACCGCCGAGTGGTCGCGGGCCCCTTCGCTGGCGCACGCGATTGC
>JBDTUV010000424.1:0-2698 GCA_040007575.1 Gemmatimonadales bacterium | reverse complement strand
ACCGTGAGATCGTCGAGTCGGAGGGTGAGGTTGGGAAAGTTGCGGAAGAAGGTGAGCCCAGCGTCCCGCCAGTCGACCCGCGCGGTGAGGCTTCGGTTCAGCTCCAGCTTCACCCGCCCGGCGATCTTGTGCTGAAAGAGCATCGGCAGGACGAGTAGCAGCACGAGGAGGAGACCAAGGAGCCCGGCAACGATGGTGAGAGCGCGTTTCATTTGAGGTAAGGTAGGCGGTACGGCGGTACGGCGGTACGGCGGTAGAGCCTGCCCCGAGCAATCGAGGCGAGGGGGCGGTAAGGCGGTAAAGCCTGCCCCGAGTCATCGAGCGAGGCGGCGGTACGGCGTTCGATCGACTAGGGAAGAGCCAATAGCCAATAGCTAATAGCCATTAGCGGGAAAACTGTAATAGGTCCAGCCTTCCGACTCACTGTAATAGCGCTGGTGGTAGGGATCCGACTCCTCGCTCGCGGCCTGGGCAGTGTCCCGATTGGCGCTTCCCTGGGAGCCGTAGCTATGGTAAGGCTTGGGATCCGGAGAGGAGTGCGAGCCGCCTTGAACGTAGATCCGCTGCTGTCCGACGTAGTCCGGCACGTAGGTCAAAGCCATCGCGGCCAGAGAAACCGTTACCAGGAACGAGAATACGAGGCTCACGATGCGCATCTAGCTGCTCCCGGCTGAAGTCCACGCGCAACCTTCGCGCTAATACTGGACCTGGGTAGTCAAGCGCGCGTCAAGTCTCTGGGTGTAGGCTGGTGGCTGGTGGCTGTGGGCGATGGGCGGTGACGGGGACCGAAACGTCTTCTCCATCAGCGGAAAGCAGTAGCGAGAGGAATAGCCCGGCATGATCTGAAGGCCAGATCTTCCCTAGAGGGCCGGCGAGGCGGTCGGCCGGCACCTCGCCCAACCGCTCCACTTTACCGATCAACCCGGCATGGGACCGCTCCAGCCCGCGCGCGAAGATGTAGTCGATGCGCTGGCTCAGATCCGGGAGCTTGTTCGAGAGATCATCCAGATGGCAACAGGTATTGCCGACCACTCCGGGACGGAGCGCTCCCCAGGCATCAATGAACCCGGCTCCAACCAGCACCTGGTACATGGGTGAGCCGGGCGCGTCGTTGAGATCGCCGATCAGGACAGCCGGCGTAGCAGGGTCCAGTGACCCTACCAGCTCCTGAGCCTGCGCCGCGCGCAGCTCGGCGAAGCCTGGAAGGTTGCCGGACTCGAGGTGGGTGCTCGCCAGGACGAGCTCGGTGCCTTCGATCGTCACCGTCGCAGTCACCCACCCTCGTTTGAGGATCACTCCCGGCGCTACCGTCCCCAAATTCGCGGTGAAATTCTGCGCCGTGGTGGCACCCACGTCGACTCGGCTCGTGTCCATCAGCAGCACGTCGAAGTCCACCAGGCTCACCCCGGGAAAGGGCGCGGCCTCGATATTCTTGACCTTTGCCGCGACATCATACCCCAGCTCCCGTTCCTCCAGCTCGGCCAACAGTATGGAAAGGAAATCCTGGTGGATGTCCACTCCCAGGGGTGGCAGGGTGAGATCGATTTGGGAGACCTCCTGCAATCCGACGGCATGGGGACGGGCTTTGGCGATCTCATCGGCGATGGCGGCCGCACGGGCCGGGAAATCGGTCCGCTGGATCGTCCCGATCGCGGTCACCAGAGCGTCCAAGTCATCCCCTGGGCCTGGGGTCAGTAGCGCCGAGATCACCGCGTCGACATTGGTACCGACATAGAGGTTGCGGGTGATGACGCCGAGCTTCGAGGCAGCGCTGGAGCCGCCGGCTGCGATGCCGGCCTCACGACCTTGAGGCCCCGCCACGTCTGATTCGGAACACCCGGCAAGGACGGTAGTGCCCATCAGGAGCAGCAGAAGCGCCGCGGCTCTCATCGATACCTCCAGGGAAGGATAAGGATGGTGCGAGACGCTGGTACGAAAGCCCTGGCCGGTCAAGCGATTCTCAAGTGGAAGGGCTATTGGCTATTGGCTATGGGGCCAATAGCCTCTCACGGCGTCGCCGGCTCAGGCCTCCGACGAGCTGCCTCAGGAGGGAGCCCCATGCCGTGTCCTGCGTCGACCGCGACTCGAAGCAGGACCGGGCGATCCGGAGCAGCCCCCGGTGAAGAAGCCGTAGTGGCGCGCGCCGGCCGGATTGCGTTCGTGGCGCTCGCCGGCGTTCCGGCCCAATGGAGCGCTGCGGGTCGAGAGCGCGGACTCGGGGCGAAACTGGGCGAGGAGTAGGCAATAGCTAATAGCCTATAGCCGCAATGATGCGGATAGGTGGGAGGAGCTAGATTTGGATGTCACCCTGGCCCATGCAGGAGAGACCAGACGGAGGACTAAAGTGCGAGGACGCGTCGTTCAGCTTCATCTCAAGCCCCGCGAAGGCCGGGCTCGCGGGCTTCCCAAGCGAGCCGTGACCCAATTGACGATTACGCCCGACGGGGTCGAAGGCGACTTCAACCGCTGGCGAACCGAGAAGGCGAATGGCGATCCGGACCAGGCGGTCCTCCTCCTCAGCGAGGAGATCCTGGTGGCCTTGCGGGGGGAAGGCTGGCCGGTCCAGGCCGGCGAGCTGGGCGAAAATCTGACGCTGGCAGACCTCCCGCCCGACGCGTTACAGCCGAGAGTCCAGGTGAAGGTAGGTGGAGTGGTGCTGGAGGTGAGTAAGGCCTGCGATCCCTGTACCGTCCTGTTC
>JBDTUV010000423.1:0-2717 GCA_040007575.1 Gemmatimonadales bacterium | reverse complement strand
CGCCGTGCTCCAACGCCGCCTCACCCCGGGCCAGGCGGTTGAGCAGCACATCCACGAACGGCATGAAGCCGGCTGATACCGGCAGATCGGTCCAGGCCGGATCGAGCCGGCTGCCGAGGAGGATCACGTTACCACCCCGCACAATCCAGGGAGCCCCGCTCACGCTGGCGAGTACCCCCGTCCGGCCACTGGTGGTGGATTGCAGGGAGTATCGTCTCGCGACACGCTGGCGGCCGACCACCGCGCCGCTGTCGCTGAACGTCACATCGGTGGAGATGTTGCCGTAGCTCCACCCCACTCCGCGCGCGGCCAGCGCACGGTTGAGCGCACCCAGCTCCGCGGGATCATCGGGTGGCTGCACCACCGAGGCCCTGGGGCCCAGCCGTCCTACCGTGACTTCGTGACCAGGGAGAATCCGGCCGTTCGAGGCCAGCACTTCGCACGCCGTGGTCACGAAACGGCTGGTGGAGTCCCAGCTGACCCTCGCCACCGGAGCCACCCGGACCGCCGCAACCCGCCGATCGTCCAGCCTGAACTCATCAGGGTCGAGCGCCGCGGTCAGCGTCCACCAACCGGCCGGCACCCCTGCCAGCGAGAGGGCTGCAGTGCCGCCGACGGGTGCGAGCGCCTGCCGCGCTGGGCGCTCCCCGAGCCTGGCGGAGACGGGCACCGAGCCACCTGAGTCCCCCACCAGCGAAACCGAGACCCGCCCTCCATCGGAGGACCACGGCTGGGTACCGGTCTCGATCTGGCCGATCCCGGTGTTGGGTGGGGGCGGCTTGTCCGGGCGGCCGACGAGGAGAGGCGCCGAAGGGTCGGCCGGCGACAGGGCGCTGGCCTGGAGATCGGTGAGAAGGACGATCTCGCCGGGGCGGGGCTCTGACCCGAGGATCTCCCCGGCGAGTGTGATGGCGGCACCCAGCTCCAGGCGTCGCGGTGACACGGTGAGATCGCTCAGCAGCTCAGCCAAGGCAACTCGATCGGCACGCCGCGGAATTTCATCCGCCGCGATCAGCCAGACCGCATCCTCCGGTGTGGCGCGAGCAAGCACTCGGCGCCCGGCGGCCACCAGTTGCCCCAGCTGTGGCGACCCTCCCGCCATCGTGCCGCTGCTGGGTGAGTTGTCGATGATCAGCACTAACGCGCTGGGCGAATGACCGGGCACGCCGCTCGTCCGAACCGTTGGCCCGGCGGCAGCCATGACCAGCGTGGCGACCAGCAGTGTCCGCAGCATCAGCAGCAGCCAATTCTGCAGCTTCAGGCGACGATGGTGCTCCTGTGTGGTGCTAACCAGATAGCGGACAGCAGGAAACACGACGGTGGGTGGCTCACGCCGTGCCAGCAGGTGCAGGAGAATCGGGATGGCGGCCGCGGCGAGCCCGGCCAACATCCAAGGGTGGAGAAAACCGATCATGCCGAGCGTGAAGGTGGCGTCAAAGCCTCGCGAAGTACGATTCCAAAGGGGGTATCGGTTGTAACCCGATGGTATGCGATCCCATGCCGGCGGCAGGCCAGCCGCCACTCACTCACTACGCTGCGTACCGTATCGCGATACGCGCCGGCCCAGTCGCGAGGCCTGAGAACAACGGCGCTGCGGGACTCCGGGTCTTCGAAGCGCGCCTCGTTCGGGCCACCGAGGCTGACCTCCGCCGGGTCCATGATGTGCAGGACCAGCACCTGATGTCCCCGATGCCTGAGGAAACGGAGCGCCTTGAGCGCCAGGACCCGGTCCAGCAGGAGGTCGGACACGAACACCACCAGGCCCCTTCGCCGAAGCTGGCCAACCACCCGTCTGAGCGCAGGCTCCGCCGCGGTCCCCCGTCCCGCTTCCAGGGCGGCGAGCGTCCCCAGAAGCTGACGCCAGTGGCTGAGACGCGCGCGCGGTGGGGTGACCGAACGAACGTCGTCGTCGAAGGTGATGAGCCCAGCCGCATCGCGCTGGCGGATCAGCACCAGAGCCAGGGCGGCGATCAATCGTTGCGCGTAGGCGAGCTTGGGAAGCACGGTGGCGGGTGAGCCGGTCCAGGCCATCGAGCGGCTGATATCGAAGACGATCACCGCACGGAGATTGGTCTCCTCCTCGAACTGCTTCACGTACAACCGGTCGTTACGACCCAGGATCTTCCAGTCTACATACCGCAGCTCGTCGCCGGGCTGATACATCCGGTGCTCGGCGAACTCAACGGAGAATCCGCGTCTGGGCGAGCGATGCAAGCCACTGAGAAAGCCCTCGACCACACCTTCGGTGATGAGCTCCAAACCTCCCAGCTTCGAGACCTCCAGAGGGTCGAGCAGATCGAGACGCGAGCGGCCGGATAGGGCGTGAGGACTGTCCATGCCCCGCGCAACGTATCCGTACGCCACAGGCTAAGTCAAACTCGCCGGGAAGAATTTTGGAATCTTCACGATGTCATCCATCGGCTACAACGCCGAACGAGGGCCGCTCCGCAAGCCACCTTCAACGCTTTCACCCGTCGCGCCTTAGGAACCCAAGCCCGGGTGGCACGCCGTCTGCTGACATCGAGTGGATACGTCTGGAGGGTCCATGCTCGTCACCTTGGGGTGGCTGTTGGTTGTCAGCCTGTCGCACCCCGCTCCCACATACGCCCCACCTCAGCAGCAGGCCCGCCGGCACTCGGATGCCGTCGGCCGCATCAGCGTGTGGTCGGACCGCGAGACACCCTACCGGCGTGGCGACGGCGCCAGGATCTATTTTC
>JBDTUV010000422.1:0-2727 GCA_040007575.1 Gemmatimonadales bacterium | reverse complement strand
GCCCACAACGGAGGTGAGCCCTGGACGTGACTCCGCCCGCGGCAGCCTGCGAACCAGGGCAGTGACCTGGTGTCCCCGGTCGAGCGCCTGGGCGACGAGCTGCCGGCCAGTGCCGCCAGTGGCACCGACGATCAGGAAGTTCATAGAGAGGTGTTCATCGCTCCGGCTCTCGCTCCAGGTCGCATCGTGGAGAGCAACCATACCAGCAACCCAAGCAGCAAAACGGTGAGAGTGCCGATTGGCACCACGACACCCCACGCCGCTGTCTCGCCGCGCGCCGCCTGAACGACCGGTGTCAGCATGATCGGTATGCCGGTCAGTATGAGGAAGACAAGGAAAGATGGCGCAAGGGTGTGCCCCAGCGGTTTCCTCTTGATCAGCAGTACGCCGGTGATGATGACCGCAGGTATGAAGAAACCCAGGTCGAGGACGTGGACGGGGTTTGTTGGTAGAGCCATGTCACTGAGGCTCTGAGGTCTGGTGCCGGAAAGAAGGGCAGGCACATCCTCCGAGAGCCATAGCCAACCAAAGAGAAACGCCGTGCCGATCAGGACCCAGGCGACCACCAGGATCGCACGTCGGTTGGTGAAAGCTGACGCGACGGCCTGGTGGTCGATTGCACTGACGCCGCCGATCAGCGAAAAGAGGCACATTCCCAACACCGCAACCCACACCAGGAAAAGGGGCCCGAACGGTATTGAAAAGGTGTAGATGACATAGTTGTAGACGGTAAATGTCAGCACGCCCAACCAGAGAAGATAGGCACGGATCGACCCTCGTAACGCCAGCACCGCAAGAAGAAGCCACATGGGTGAGACCACCGCCAGATTGGCGATGTCCTGTGCCAATGCCTGAGGCAGGAAGGTGGGCGTCAAGCCGGCGTAGACGCTCTCAACCGACAGCGCAATAAGGCTTGCCGTGATCGCCAACAGGGCTGCTGCAATCGAGAGCCACAACCCTTGTGTCTTCATCAAACCTTTGCCTCCGCGGAATGGGCCCGGCTGACGGACCGCGCATCATATACTGGCGACGCCGCTCAGAGTATAGTGGCCTCCAGAATGCCCGCTGCTACCAGGACGAGAAGGGCCAAGCCACCAAATACCCAGCCCCAGGTGCGCAGCTGCCAGCCACGCGCAGTAAAGATGTCCTGACGCGTCAATGCACCTCGCAACGGCAGGCGAGAGCCTTGCCGTCGGACCTCGGGTGTGAGATGGGCGTAAGCCCGGACGAAGCAACCGAGAGAGGCGGAGCCAAAGGCCCCGAACGCGATCCAGAACCACAATGACATTGGGCATGGCCTCGTAATGTGGCGATGAGGTGGCGCACAGATGGACTGCACGCACTACGGCTGTCTTATCTGCTCCTGTACACATCGGTACTCAGATACTTCAGGCCCGAGTCGGCCATCAGCGTGACCACCTTGGCCCCTGGCCCCAGTCGCTCTGCCACTCGAATGGCGGCGACGACGTCGGCTCCGGACGACGTCCCCGCGAAGAGGGCGTCCTCCCCCGCCAGGTAAGGCGGTAGATACTGCGGCGGTAGATCATGCGGCGTAAGGGGAGGGCGTACGGATGGACGGGCGGACAGCGAAACTGTGCTTCCTCATCCCGAGGAAGCGTAGTGACCGAGGGACCTTGCTGGATTGGTTCCGAGCCGCGCTCAATGGGTCCCTCGCTGCGCTCGGGATGAGGAGTCTCTATTCTCGCGTCCGTCCGTCCGCCCTCGTTATTGTCAGTGACATGGTATCTCCCACCGATCACTTTGATGGCCGCCGATTCTTCAATCCCAACGGCGCGAATGGCCAACAGCTCTGGATGGTGCCGCGCTTGCTGCTCACGCCGCGGACCCGGTGGCCGTCGGAGGTTCCGGTCGAGCCGCGCCAGCCACCCAAGCCCGGACCGGATGAGGTGTTGGTTACGTTCGTCGGTCATTCCACGTTCCTGATTCAATCCGCAGGCGCCAACGTGCTGATCGATCCGGTGTACGCCCGGCGGGCGAGCCCGGTCTCGATCGCGGGACCCCGCCGAGCCCGGGCCCCGGGCGTGCGATTCGACGATCTCCCGGCCATCTCCCTCGTGCTATTGAGTCATAACCACTACGACCACTGCGACCTCGAGACCCTGCGGCGACTCGAGCACCGCTTTCATCCGCCGGTCGTGGCGCCACTCGGCAACGGCCCGCTGCTTCGGTCGGCCGGCTTCCGTCAGATCGAGGAGATCGACTGGTGGGAGACCGCTAGCGCCGCACCGCTACCCATCACGCTGACGCCCGCTCAGCACTTCTCGGCCCGCGGTCCCTTCGATCGTAACCGCGCGCTCTGGGGCGGGTTCCTCATCGAGGTCGGTGGTCGCCGGATCCTCCATGCCGGAGATTCCGGCTACGCCCCCCATTTCACGGAGATCGCCGAGCGGCTCGGCCCGATCGATCTGGCCCTCCTCCCCATCGGTGCCTACGAGCCCCGCTGGTTCATGAAGGACATCCACATGAATCCGGCGGAGGCGGTGCAGGCGCACCTCGATCTCGCGGCGCGCCAGAGCGTCGCCATGCACTTCGGCACGTTTCAGTTGACGCCGGAGGGAATCGACGAACCGGTTCGCGAACTGGCGAAAGCGCTGCGGGAGCGCGGGGTGCCGGCGGAACAGTTTAGGACTGTGGAGCTTGGCGAGTCGGTGAAGCTCTAGGCGGTAGGTGAAGCGGCGGTAGACACTCTACCCCTCTGCCGCCACC
>JBDTUV010000421.1:0-2740 GCA_040007575.1 Gemmatimonadales bacterium | reverse complement strand
CAGCAGCGAAGCCAGCCCCGACCCCGCAGCCCAGGCAGCCGATCGCCCAGGCACCTCAGATCTCCTTGGGAACGCCGGCTCCAGAGCCACGACGCACAGTGCAGCCGGCCCGTATGGCGGAGCCAACCCGAAAGGTGCCGGCACGAGTCGTCGAGCCCGCCCGATCGGCCCCGGCTCGAGCCAAGGGCTCACGGAAGCGGCGGAAGCCAGGACGCTCGCTGCACCTCGCGCTGGCCGGAGCGGTGGTGGCGGCCTGCGCCCAACTGCTGATATCTGCGGCATCGAGCGGGCCTTCCGAGTTCGCGGCCAGGATCCACAACCCCAGACGGCTGATCGAAGCTCCCGTCGAGGCGCTGATCGCAGCTCCGATCGAGGCAATGAAGGAAGACAGCCCCCGCACCGTAGCCGGCGTCTTGCCTGCGCTCCAGACCATTCGGCTTCTTCGTAAAGCATCAGCCACCAAGCCGGCTCCGAAGCCGGCACCGGCAGCCCCCAGGCCCGCGGCGATCGCGCCTGTGCCCGCGGCGCCTGCCATCGACTCGGCGAGCCCCGAAATTCAGCCCGCGCCTGCCGCAGCCGACCTGTCGGGCAGTCCCGTGGGCCCGGTACCGTTGACCTCTAAAGTGGTGGACTCCACCGGCAAGAAGGCCCTGCACGGCATCCTCCGCACCATTGGCGGTACTCCAGCGCCAGAGAGCAAGACGCCGAAGCCCTAGCGCAGCTTATGTTGACAACTCTGTGGACACCACCGGCGCTCGTTGAAAAGTGCCGGTGGTTTATTTCTGTCCCGGAGGGAGCCGTTTCCCCAACAACCCACCACCTCGCAGAGCGCCCGGACCCCTTCAATTTCCCACATCCTTCCCTGCCCTGCAGCCGCAGATAATTACCGCATCATCTTACATTTCAAAGACTTAGCGACTTGCTGCCGGCTGCTCCCGATGGCATGGCCTCCGCACAGTCCCTGTCAGCACCTCAGGTCCAGTTCCAGATCGCCACCCGAAGGAGGTCAAATGCGCGCTCGCCAGATCCTCTGGTCGGGGCTCGTAACCGCGGCCGTGCTCGGCCTGGTCGCTGCACCGGCACAGGCGCAGGGCAAAGAGAAACACAAGCACTACGTCGTCTCCAGCGACCGCGCGGTCAGCGTGACGCGCACCGTACTGATCGACCGGGGGTACGAAGTCATCCGGGTCGAACAGGTCGGAGCTACCCGCGTCGTGTACTACCGCCCAGCAAAAAAGTGGCGCGGGAGAGGCCGGCGGCCGGTTCACCGAATGGTGATCCGCACCGTTGATCGGCGCGTCGTCTTCGAAGAGGCGGAGCCATCAGTTCTGGTCGATATCGATGTGAAGCTGAAGCTCTAAAATCGCACCCCACTTCATTCCTAACGGAGGCACAATGCGTAGCATCGCGTGGGTAGCTCGCATCTCGCTGTTGAGCGGCGTTCTCATGGCCGGAGCAAATCCGCTGGCCGCCCAACGCATCAGCTTCGCTCCCAACATCGGCGTCTACGTCCCGACCACCGAGTTGGTGAAGGCCGCAAATGGAGATCAATTCAAACAGGAGATCAGCCTCACCCTGGGTGGCCGGCTGGGAATCGCGCTGGGTCAGCGGCTCGGCCTCGAGTTCACCGGAGCATACGCTCCGAGCGATCTGAAGGTCACCCCGACCGGTCTCGCCAGTCAGAGCCAGGATGCGAACATCTTCACCGGCAGCGGCCGGATCAGCCTCCAGGTGGTGCCGTATACCAGCCCGGTGGCGTTCGTGGTGACCGGTGGCGTCGGCGTCATCAATCGCAGCGGTGATTTCTACTCCAACGTCGCTAACAAGACCGACATCGGCGGCACGGTTGGCGCGTCGGCCCGGTTCCGCCTCGGCAGCCTGCTCCACCTCCAGGTCAGCGCTGAGGACTACGTATACAAGCCGAAAGCCGAAATCCCCGGCTTTGGTCCGAACGATGAGAAGAAGACCCAGAACGACATTCACCTTTCCTTCGGGGTAGGCATTCCGCTCCTCGGCCTGGGACAGATGGGCAAGTAAGTCCAATAGTTCCACAAATGAAGGGCGGCTCTTCGGAGCCGCCCTTTTTGCTGCCTCTACAACGGCGACTTCGGTGGCGGCAACAAGTTCCAGAACGACCTCGCCGCTTCACTCGGCGTGTCGATCGCGCTTGGAGGCAGGGCCAGCGACTAAGCCGTAGATCCATCACGAGTCGAGGGGCGTGTCATCGGAAGACCTTCCGGTGGCACGCCCCTCGTATTTACCCCGTCTTTCGTGCGCGCTCTAGCGGCTGGTACGTTTCCGGCTCCGGCCGCTGGTGCTCTTTTTCGCAGCTGCTCTCCGCCGGCGCGTTGCTGCGCCTTTACGTGCTGCCGCCGAACGGGACGACTTGGATCGAGACGCCGAAGCAGCCCCGCCCTTTCGGCCACCCTTGCGAGAGGAGCTTCGGTTGCTCTTCTTGCCCCGGCCCGAGCCGCTCTTCTTGCCGCCGCCCTCTTCCTTGTTCACGGTCGCCCAGGCGCGTCGCTCCGCCTCTCGGCGAGACACCCCGCGCTTCTCATATCCTTCCTCGATGTGCTCGGCTTTCCGCTTCTGCCTATTGGTGTAGGATGACTTGTCGCCTTGTGGCATGATCATGCTCCCGCTGGAGTGAAGTCGGGTGCCATCACGGAGTACCGGCGCTGATCATTCCGCAGCCCGCAAAGGCACAGGCGGCAAGTATAGATCCGCGGGCCTCGACTGC
>JBDTUV010000420.1:0-2760 GCA_040007575.1 Gemmatimonadales bacterium | reverse complement strand
GAGGCGGAATCCACCGGCGAGGGCTCGCTGAACCGCGCGCTCGGCGCGCTCAACCTCACCATGCTCGGCATCGGCGCCATCATCGGCGCCGGAATCTTCGTGCTGACCGGCATCGCCGCCGCGCTGCACGCGGGCCCGGCGGTGGTGTTGTCGTTCGTCGTAGCCGCCATCGCCTGTGGGCTGGCGGGCCTCTGCTACGCCGAGATGGCCAGCACCGTGCCCGTGGCGGGAAGCGCATATACCTACTCCTATGCCACCATGGGGGAGTTCGTCGCCTGGATCATCGGCTGGGACTTGGTCCTGGAATATGCTATGGGAGCGGCCACCGTCGGGGTGGGCTGGTCGGGCTATCTCGTGAGCCTGCTCGACTACTTCGGGTTGCACCTTCCCACCGCCATCACCTCGGCCCCACTCCGCTGGTGCAGCGCCCCAGACGTCACCAACGGTGTCGCCAAGTGCGTAGTGGAGGGCTGGAACAAGACCGGTACCCTGTTCAACCTGCCGGCGATGTTCATCGTGCTGGTGGCCACGACCATCCTCGTCGTGGGCATCAAGGAATCGGCCAAGGTCAACAACCTGATCGTGATCCTGAAGCTGGCGGTGGTGCTGCTTTTCATCATTTTCGGGCTGCAGTACGTGAATCCGGACAACTGGAAGCCGTTCATCCCACCGAACACCGGTACCTTCGGCGAGTTTGGATGGAGCGGGGTGTTCAGGGGTGCGGGACTGATCTTCTTCGCTTACATCGGCTTCGATGCAGTCAGCACCGCGGCGCAGGAGGCCAAGAACCCGCAGCGGGACATGCCCATAGGCATTCTGGGATCGCTGGTGATCTGCACCATTCTGTACGTGCTCGTGGCGCTCACGCTCACCGGCCTGGTTCACTACTCCGAGCTCAACGTGGCCCATCCCGTGGCCTATGCGGTAGAGCGGATCAGCCAGCTGTCCTGGCTTCGACCCCTCATCACCCTGGGCGCGGTCCTGGGCCTGGGCTCAGTGGTTCTGGTCATGCTCCTGGGCCAGTCCCGCGTGTTCTACGCCATGTCCCGGGATGGCCTGATCGGCCCCTGGGCCGGGAAGATTCACCCCCGTTTCCGTACCCCGTATCTGTCGACCATCTACGTTGGGCTCATCGTTGCGGTCATCACCGGCACCTTCCCGATCCAGATCCTGGGTGAGCTGGTCAACATCGGGACGCTACTCGCCTTTGTGCTGGTCTGCATCGGTGTCTGGGTTCTGCGCCGAAAACGCCCCGACCTCGACCGGCCATTCAAGACTCCACTGGTGCCACTGGTACCTATTCTCGGCGTCCTCTCCTGTCTGGGGTTGATGGCGACCCTTCCGGGCGACACGTGGCTCCGGCTCCTGGTATGGCTGCTCATCGGCTTCATCATCTACTTCGGCTATGGGCGGAAGCACAGCCGGCTTCAGCGACAGCGCGAAGGTGTGTCCTTTCGCGGAAAGCCCGTCTGACCGCCTGAGGCTCGTCTGAGCGTTCATCCCCTGACCCCCGACCTGTGAGGGCCGCAGATGGATCTGTTCCGACGTAAGAGCGTCACAGCACTACAGGCCGAGGCCGCAGCAGACCACAGTCTCAAGCGAGCCCTCGGGCCGCTGAACCTCACGGCACTTGGTATTGGCGCCATCATTGGTACCGGCATCTTCGTGCTCACCGGGACCGTCGCCGCGCAGAACGCCGGTCCCGCGGTCATCCTCTCGTTCGTGCTGGCGGGAGTCGCTTCAGTCTTTGCGGCGCTGTGCTACAGCGAGTTTGCCTCGCTGGTTCCTATGGCCGGCAGCGCGTATACCTACAGCTACGCGACTCTGGGCGAGTTCGTCGCCTGGATCATCGGATGGGATCTGGTGCTCGAGTACGCCCTGAGCGCCACGACCGTGGCCATCGGCTGGTCCGGGTATATGGCGTCCTTCCTGAAGGATCTCGGTATCCACATCCCGGCGCACTTTCAGGCCGCCCGGGGGACGGTTGTCACGCTGGCCGATGGCACCACCCAGGTTGCCCTCTTCAATGTGCCCGCGGTCCTCATCATCGCCATCATCACCACGTTGCTGGTCGTCGGCATCAAGGAGTCGGCCACGGTGAACAACGTGATCGTGGTGATCAAGCTCGTGGTGGTGATCCTGTTCATTGTGCTGGCGGCGCCGCACGTGAACCCCGACAACTGGCACCCCTTCATTCCGCCCAACACCGGAGCCCGGGAGCACTTCGGCTTCAGCGGGGTCGTGGCAGGGGCGGCCATCGTGTTCTTCGCCTACATCGGCTTCGACGCGGTGAGCACCGCCGCTCAGGAGGCCAAGAACCCCCAGCGCGATATGCCGATCGGCATTCTGGGCTCCCTGGTCGTCTGCACCGTGCTGTACGTCGTCGTGGCCGCTATCGCGACTGGCGTGGTGCCCTACACCCAGCTGGACGTGCCCGATCCTATTGCCAAGGTCGCCGACCACGCCGGTCTCGGGATCTTCTCCAGCCTGATCAAGATGGGCGCGATCGCCGGGCTCAGCTCCGTCATTCTGGTGCAGCTGCTGGGGCAATCCCGGGTGTTCTATAGTATGTCTCGAGATGGGCTGCTGCCGCCCTTCGTGCAGAAGATCCACCCCCGTTTTCGCACCCCATACATCACGTCGATCGTCACCGGCCTCGCGGTGGCCATTCCGGCAGCGATCCTTCCCGTACGTGACGCGGCCAAGCTGGTCTCGATCGGGACTCTGCTCGCGTTCGTGATCGTCTGCATCGGGGTCCTG
>JBDTUV010000419.1:0-2784 GCA_040007575.1 Gemmatimonadales bacterium | reverse complement strand
TTCCCCTGGGCGAGATTGTTCTGGATTTCTACGACAAGCTCAAGTCGCTGAGCCGGGGTTACGCCTCGCTCGACTACGAGGCGGCGGACTACCGCGAGTCGGATCTGGTCAAGCTCGACATGCTGATCAACGGGGATCCGATCGACGCCTTCAGCGTCATCATCCACCGTGACAAGGCCCAGGAGTGGGGCCGCAAGGTGGCGGAGAAGCTCAAGGAGCTCATTCCCCGCCAGCTCTACCAAGTGGCCATCCAGGCTGCGATCGGCAACAAGGTCATCGCCCGCGAGACGATCTCCGCCTTCCGGAAGGATGTGCTGGCCAAGTGCTACGGGGGAGATATCACCCGCAAGCGCAAGCTCCTGGAGAAGCAGAAAGAGGGGAAGAAGCGGATGAAGCAGATCGGCGCCGTCGAGATCCCCCAGGAGGCGTTTCTGGCCGTCTTGCAAGTTGACTAACAGCGTAAGCGGTGAACGGTGAGCGGTGAACGGGAACAACAAGGACAGCCCGCAGGCGCGAGGCCGGTGGTCGACGCCGGCACCTCCCGCTTACCGCTGACCGCTGACCGCTCACGCTGCTTGGTCATCCAGACTGCGTTCCTGGGCGATGTCGTCCTCACCACGCCTCTGCTTTCGCTGCTGGCCGAGCGGCACGGACCGGTGGATGTGGTGACCACGCCGGCGGCGGCGACACTGCTGGAGACGCACCCCGCCGTGCGGTCTGTCATACGTTACGACAAGCACGGGACGGACAAGGGCTGGCGCGGGATGAGAAAGGTGGCGCTGGAGCTTCGCGCCCGGCGCTACGCGAGCGTCTATCTACCGCATCGCTCCGTCCGTTCGGCTGTCCTGGCAATGCTGTCCGGCGCGCGGGAGCGAGTGGGCTTTGCGGGCAGCGCCGCCGCGATCACTTACAGCCGGCGGGTGCCGCGTCCGAGTAAGGGGCATGAGGTCGAACGGCTCCTGACGCTCGCTGGGCCGGCGCGCTCAGCACCCGGCGTCAGTCTGGGGCTGACCGCCTCAGATTACGCCACGGCGGACGCCTGGCTAGCGACGCGTGGGGTGAGCCCCAGGTTCATTGCACTCGCTCCGGGCTCGATTTGGGGCACGAAGCGTTGGCCGTACTACGCTGAGCTGGCCGCCGGGCTCGACCGGCCCTGCGTCGTGGTTGGTGGTGCGGACGATCGGTCTCTGGCTGACGCGATCGTCGCCGCTGCACCTGGTCGGACGGTGAGCTCGGCGGGTGAGCTTACTCTCCGGGCCTCGGCCGCACTCATCCAGCGGGCGGCGGTGCTGGTGACGAACGACTCGGCGCCCTTGCATCTGGCCACCGCGGTAGGCACCCCCATCGTCGCCCTCTTCGGGCCGACGGTTCCCGATTTCGGGTTCGGTCCCCGGCAGCCAGGGGACGTTACGTTGGGACACGACGGGCTGGCGTGCCGGCCCTGCTCGAGGCATGGGCCGGAGACGTGTCCACTGGGCCATCACCGATGCATGCGGGAGCTGGCGGTGGAGACCGTAGCCGCCGCGCTGACCGCCATAACCAGTGTGGAGGAATCCGGTGCGATTTGTCCTCGGAATTGACATCGGTGGCACGAACCTGGTCGTCGGCAGCGTTGCCGAGGATGGGTCGGCCTTGCATGCGCTCGGCAGCGAACCGACCGGAGCGGAAGCGGGTGAGCGCGACGTTCTCGACCGGCTGATCGCTCTCGCCAAGCAAACGATCGCCCAGACGAAGCGGGAACACCCCGGGGCCGAGATTGTCGGCGTGGGTGTCGGTGCGCCGGGGCCGCTCGACACCAAGAGCGGAGTTGTTCTGCTGACCCCGAACCTCGGTTGGGTCAATCTGCCGCTGCGCCAGATCATCCACGACCGGCTGAAGCTCCCCGCTGCGCTCGATAACGATGCCAACTGCGCCGTCCTGGGTGAGTGGTGGATGGGAGCGGCACGCGGCACGCGAAACGTCATTGGGATCACGATCGGGACCGGGATCGGCGGAGGAATTATCCTGGATGGGAAGCTGTATCACGGGGCCTCTGATTGCGCCGGTGAGATCGGCCATACCACCATCGAAACCGAAGGGCGCCGCTGCAAGTGCGGCAATTACGGCTGTCTGGAGGCTTACGCCTCAGGGCCGAACATCGCACTGCGAGCCTGTGAGGAGATCAAGGCCGGGGCGGAGAGCCGCTTGACCGAGTATGTCGGCGGCGACCTCGAGAAGATCACCGCGCAGACCGTCTACCAGGCGGCGCATGATGGCGACGAGCTCGCCACCCAGGTGGTCAATGACACGGCCAAATTTCTGGGTATCGGCATCGCTAACCTGGTCAATGTCTTCAATCCCGAGGCGGTGGTCGTGTGCGGAGGCGTTACCCTGGCCGGCGACCACCTGTTTGTCCCCCTCCGGCGCGAGGTGGCCCGCCGCGCGTTCAAGCCGGCGGTGGACGTGTGCCGGATCGTGCCCTGTGAGCTGACCGGGACCGCCGGCGTCTACGGGGCCGCCAAGACGTTTCTCGATCAAGCGGGGCAGCAGGGCAGCGGGGCAGCTCGGCGGTGACCGGAAATTCGATGCCGCTACAGCACAATGCCTCGTCGCAGCGGCACAATGGTGTTCTACTGCCCCGCCGCCCCGCTGCCGCGCATGCCTAAGATCGGGATTGTCGGGTCCCTGGTATGGGACCTCATCTACGGCCGGGATCCGCTTGCGCCTCTGGTGGAGGAGTGGGGCGGGATTGCCTACGCGCTTGCTGGACTGGATGCGAGCCTGCCTCCGGACTGGCAGATCGTG
>JBDTUV010000418.1:0-2868 GCA_040007575.1 Gemmatimonadales bacterium | reverse complement strand
CTACATGCTGGCCATCGAGCGGGTGGCGGCGGTGCACCGGCTGAGAGGGATGTACGCGTAAGGCGGGTAAGCGGACCAGCGGGTAAGGCAGTGGAGACCTCGATCGTTGCCGTTGGTAAGCTGCGCTCCTATTACCGTGAAGCGTTCGACGACTACGCCCGGCGGCTGCAGCGATACGTGACCTTTCGGGAGCATGAGGTGCGTGAGGCAAGTCGCGCGCCGACCGTGGCCGCCCAGCGGGCGGAGGAGGCCGAACGGCTCGGCGCCCGCGTGGCGGAGGGCTCCAACCTGGTGGCGCTGGCGCGGGTCGGGGCCGGCTGGACCAGTGCGGACCTGGCGAAGCAGTTGGAACGCTGGCTGCTGGCGGCGCGCCCACTGACGTTCGTGATCGGCGGGTCGCACGGCCTCGACGCCCCTCTGATTGGCCGGGCTACCGCCACGTGGAGCCTGGGGCCCCTCACGCTGCCGCACGAGCTGGCACGCGTGGTGGCCGGCGAGCAGCTTTATCGGGCGTTCACGATTCTGCGGGGGGAGCCGTACCATAAAGGGGTCTAAGGTCTAGGGTCGAGGGTCTACTTTCCTCACCGGCACGGCGGCTGCGATTAGACCCTCGACTCTAGACTCTAGACCTCTTTCCATGACTGAATGGTTCGAAGAATGGTTCGGCGAGGAGTACCTGCGGCTCTATCCCCATCGGGACGACACCGAGGCTGCGCGAGCCGTCGATCTCATCGTCCGAACTGTGCCCTTTCAGCCGGGGTGGCGCGTGCTCGACGTGGCCTGCGGGGCAGGGCGTCATGCGCGGGCTTTTCAGGCCGCGGGGGCCCGTTGCACTGGCATCGATCTCTCGATGACCTTGCTGCGTCTAGCTCGCCAGGTCACCACCGCGCCGCTCGTGCGCGCCGATATGCGCCAGCTGCCCATCCGCTCCGGCTCGATGGATCTCACGGTCAATCTCTTTACTAGCTTCGGGTATTTCGAGCAGGACGCCGAGCACACGGCGGCGCTCGATGAGATGGTCGCCACGGTCCGTCCCGGCGGCTGGTTTGTCATCGACTTCCTGAACCCGGCTGCCGTACGGCGCCAGCTGGTCCCGGAAGAGACGCTCCAGGTTGCGGGATCAACGGTCCAGGTGTCACGGTCGGTCTCGCCCGACGGGCGCTACGTCTGCAAGAGCATCCGGGGAGCGGAGGGTCGGCACTTCAGGGAACGGGTCCGTCTGTTCGAGCCCCAGCAGATGGCGACCATGCTGGAGGCGGCAGGAGTCACTGTGCGATTCAGTTTCGGCGACTATGATGCGGCACCGCTCACGCCGAGCTCGCCCCGAACCATTCTCGTGGGACAGGTCGGATGACGCTCCGGATAGTGCCGACGCCGCTCGCCCCAGCCGTCGAGGTTCCAGCCCCCCGGGGAGGACACTTCGACCCGGCGCTCGCCGACGCGATCATGCCTTCTCCCGCCCGGGAGGCGGCAGTGGCGCGCCTCAGCGAGCCTGGCGCCTTCGTCATCACGACGGGACAGCAGCCGGGACTCTTCACCGGTCCGCTCTACACCGTCTACAAGGCGATCTCCACGGCCGCCCTGGCCCGGATCCTGGAGCGGCAGTGGCAGCGGCCCGTCGTCCCGGTCTTCTGGGTCGCGGGAGACGACCACGATTTCACCGAGGCGAGCCGGGCGAGCTGGGTCTCGGCCGAGGGCAATCTGGTTACTGGCACGCTTCCGCCGCGGCCTCAGGAAGCGCCTCTCACTCCCATGTACCGACAACCGCTCGGCGTCGAGGTGGAAGGCGTCCTCGCCTCGCTGGCCGCGGACCTGCCGGCGTCCGAGTTCAGAGAAGCGACGCTCACCTGGCTTCGGCGGCATTATCAGCCCACAGCCACCGTTGCCGGAAGCTTCGGCGGCGCGCTCGCCGAGCTGCTCGCCCCGCTGGGAGTCGCCGTGCTGGACAGTACCCATCCGACCGTCAAGCGCGCCGCGGCCCGCCACCTGGTGCGCGCGCTCGGGCTCGCCCGCGAGCTCGACCGCGACCTGGAGCATCGCGCAGAGGAGCTGCGCCTGGCGGGTGCCGCCTCCAGCGTGCCGGTGGGTGACGGTGCGACGCTGGTGATGCTGGAGGGGGCGCAGGGGCGCGATCGTCTGATGATCGACGACAGCGGCTTCATCACCCGCCGCAGCCGGGAGCGATTCGACCTGGCCGCGCTCCAGAACATTGCCGCCTCCGAGCCCCAGCGGCTATCGCCCAACGTGCTGTTGCGACCCGTGGTCGAGAGTGCGCTGCTCCCCACCGTGGCCTACCTCGCCGGCCCCGGCGAACTGGGCTATCTGTCACTCACGACCCCGGTCTACGAGCGGATGCGGATCCCCCGCCAGCTGGCCCTGCCTCGCTGGTCCGGAATTCTGGTGGAGCCTCGGGTGGAGCGAGTGCTTCAGAAGTTCGACATCGCGCTGGATGACCTGCTGCAGCCCGCCGGCGCGCTCGAGGCAAAGCTGGTACGCTCACAACTGCCGGACGGAGCCGTTCACGCGGTCGAGCAGCTGCGGGCCGCTCTCGAGACCGGCTACGAGGCACTCGGCCGGAGCGCGGCCGAGATCGACCCGACGCTGGCACGGCCGGTCCAGGGCGCCAAGAACCAGGGGCTCAGCGGCGTACACGACATCGAGCGGAAGCTGCTGCAGCATCTCAAGCGGCGGCAGGAGATCGAGCTGGGTCAGATTGCGAAGGCCCGTGCCATGGTGCTGCCGGACAACAAGCCGCAGGAACGGGTGCTCACCGTGGCGCCGTTCCTGGCGCGCTTCGGTCCCAGTCTTCTCATCGAGCTCAGTGAAGCCATCGAAGGGTGGTATGCCTCCGCCCTTGAGGGCGCCTTG
>JBDTUV010000417.1:0-2877 GCA_040007575.1 Gemmatimonadales bacterium | reverse complement strand
CGCTGCCGCTGACGGTGTTCACCTACGCCACCGGCCCCTACGAGGAGTGGCATCGTTACGCCTGGGCCGCCGCGCTGGTGCTCATTCTGGTGGTGTTCCTGTTGAGCCTGGCAGCCCGGCTCGCCGTCCGGCCGAGGTTCAATGGCTGAGGCCACCCTGAGCACCACGGACGGGCCGGTTGTGACCGGCGCGAAGGTTCCCCCGTGCATCGCCACCGATAAGCTCACGGCGATGTATGGGAAGTTCACCGCCGTCAAAGGCGTGTCCCTGGCCTTTGCGCCCAACCACGTCCATGCGCTCATTGGGCCGTCGGGGTGCGGCAAGTCCACCTTCCTGCGTACCCTCAACCGGATGCACGAGCTTTCGGACCAGGGCTGGATCACCGGTCGGGTGTTGCTCGACGGCGAGGACATCTACGCCCCGAGGGTGAACGCGATGCAGCTCCGGCGCCGGGTGGGCATGGTATTTCAGCGGCCCACGCCGTTCCCCACGATGTCGGTGTACGACAACGTCGCGGCTGGCTTGCGCGTCCACCGGCGCCTGCCGAGAGCCGAGCTCGACGATGTAGTCGAGCGCTCGCTGCGCCAGGCAGCGCTCTGGGACGAGGTGAAGGACCGGCTCAACGCGAGTGCCATGGCATTGTCGGGCGGGCAGCAACAGCGGCTGTGCATCGCCCGGACCATCGCTCCCTCGCCCAACGTGATTCTGCTGGACGAGCCGACTGCCTCGCTCGATCCGCAGGGCACCCAGCGGATCGAGGAGCTGCTCTTCGATCTGAAGCGGCACTTTACCATCGTGATCGTGACCCACAACATGCAGCAGGCTGCGCGGGTGTCGGACACCACCACTTTCTTTTATCTGGGCACCATGGTGGAGACCGGCCGGACCCGGCAGATCTTTACCGCCCCGCGCAACGAGCAGACCGAGGCCTACATCACGGGAAGGTTCGGATGAGCACAATGGTCAGCCCCCAGCCATACGTCACGGCCCCAAAGGTCACGCTGGCGCACCGGCCGCCGGTCCAGCCGCTCGGCTCCCGCGGCAGTCCCGCAGTGGATGTGCGCGAGTTCAGCTTCTTCTACGGGCCCCGCCAGGCACTGAAAAATCTGAACTTCGCCATCGAGCGGAGAGCAGTCACGGCGATCATCGGTCCGTCGGGCTGCGGCAAGTCCACATTCCTGCGCTCCATCAACCGGCTGAACGATCTGATCCCCGGCATCCGGCACCAGGGAAATATCCTGGTCGAGGGCACGTCGGTGTTCGGACCCGGAACCGATCTCGTCGCCCTCAGGCAGCGGGTCGGGATGGTCTTTCAGCGGCCGAACCCGTTCCCCAAAACGGTGTTCGACAATGTGGCGTACGGACCGGCGCTGAACGCGTTGGTGGCCAAACGCGATCTACCCGACCTGGTCGAGCGGTGTCTCCGGCAAGCCGCCCTGTGGGATGAGGTCAAGGATCGGCTGGAGGAGCTCGGTACCGATCTGTCCGGCGGCCAGCAGCAACGGCTCTGCATTGCGCGAGCGCTCGGTAACCAACCCGAGGTATTGCTCATGGACGAGCCCTGTTCCTCCCTCGACCCCATCGCCACCCAGAAGGTGGAAGAGCTGATCTTCGAGCTGAAGCAGCACTACACTATCGTGATCGTGACCCACAACATGCAGCAGGCCGCGCGGGTGTCGGACTACACCGGCTTCTTCGACCACGGCGAGCTGATCGAGTTCGACGACACCGAGCGGATCTTCACCAAGCCCCAGCATGAGCGGACCGAAGCCTACATCACCGGGAGATTCGGATGAGTCTCGACGTCCATCGCCACTTTCACGATGAGCTGAGTCACGTCAAGGTCAGGCTGCTGACCATGTCGGGGGAAGCGGAGGCGGCGCTCGGCCTGGCCGTCGAAGCCCTGTTGGAGCGCGACAGTGACAAGGCGCAGCGGGTGATCGCCGGAGACCGGGTGATCGACGCCATGGAGGTCGAGATCGAGGAGCAAAGCATCAACCTCCTCGCCCTGCAGCAGCCTATGGCGCGCGACCTCCGCATGCTCACGTCCGCCCTCAAGATCGCCAATGACCTCGAGCGGGTGGGCGATCACGCGGTGAACATCGCGCAGTCGGCCGAGCGGCTGAATCAGTCCCGGCCTATCGCGCCGGAGCCCGAGATCATCGACATGGCCCGTTTGGCCCGCGAGATGCTCTCCGATGCGCTCGAGGCGTTCATCCGGGGCGACGCCGCGGCCGGGCGCGAGGTCTGCCTCAGGGACGACAAGGTCGATGCGCTGCACGGGTCGGTGTTCCGGATCCTGCTCACCCATATGATGGAAGATCCGCATACCATCGGATCCGGCATGGAGCTCTTCCTGGTGAGCCGGAACCTGGAGCGGGTGGCCGACCTGGCCACCAACATCGCCGAGGATGTGGTGTTCCTGGTGGAAGGGCGCTCGATCAAGCACCACTCCGAGGACCGGGGCGAGGTCCGGGAAAGCCCGGCCCGCTCCGGAAAGTGAGCGACCACGAGCGCATCGCGGCCATCGATGTCGGCTCCAATACTGTCCTCCTGACCGTAGCCGAGTACGATCCCGAGGTTGGCCTCGTGGTCATCGACGAGGGCGAGGACCAGCCCCGGCTCGGGGCCGGCCTCTCCGCTACCGGCCGCCTCAGCGAAGACGCGATGCAACGCGCCATCGTAAGCCTGACCCGCATGCGCGACACCTGTCGGAGGCATGGGGTACGCCGAGTCGCGGCGGTAGCCACCGCTGCCGTGCGCGAGGCGGCGAACGGCGCCGAGTTCGTCACCCGGGTGCGCGGCCGGGATATACCTCTGCGCGTCATCTCCCCCGAAATCGAAGCTGCCCTCTCCTACCGATCCGCCGCGCACCAC
>JBDTUV010000416.1:0-2882 GCA_040007575.1 Gemmatimonadales bacterium | reverse complement strand
CCTTCTGACGCTTCTCCAGGTCGGACGAGGCCGACTGCTGAAATTCCCCCAGCTTAGTCTGCGCCAGCGCCAGGAACGACTGGTTGTTCTGCCGCAGCGCCTCGGCCGAGAGCGAGGCAAAGGTGTCGCGGGCGACGCGGGTGAGGGAGACGAGCCAAACGATCAAGCCACCGGTGGCGGCTCCGATGACGATACCCAGCAGGAGCATGGGAACATTCATGAGATTTCCGGTAAGACGGGTGGGGGTGCGGGAAAGATACTATCGCGAATCAAGAAATCCGGGAGTACCTTAGCGGGCGACCTTCCCCACCATCCCGTCTCCTGGAGGCACCATGGTCAGCCTCGGTTCGCTCTGGCTCCCCATCCTGCTCTCGTCGGTACTGGTCTTTTTTGCCAGTTCCATCATTCACATGGTGCTCAAGTATCACAACTCGGACTACAAACCGCTGCCCAACGAAGACGCGGTGCGGGCGGCCATCCGGGCGGGGAATCCACCGCCGGCTCAGTACATCATCCCCTATTGCGGCGATATGAAGGACATGGATAAGCCGGAGATGAAGCAGAAGTACGCGGAGGGGCCGGTTGCGGTCATGAACCTGATGCGTCCCGGCAAGCCCAACATGGGCACCTACCTGGCCCAGTGGTTCGTGTTCCTTCTCTGCGTCTCGTTCTTCATCGCCTATATCGGGGCCCACACGATTGCACCGGGAACCAGGTATCTCGAGGTGTTTCGTGTCGTAGGCGCGATCGGGTTCCTGGCCTACGGCGCGGGCCCGATCCCGGAATCGATCTGGATGGGAAAGCCCTGGAGGGTGACCTGGAAGGGAGCGTTGGACGGGCTGGTATACGGTCTGGTAACGGCGGGGACGTTCGGGTGGTTGTGGCCTCGCTGAGGTACACTCGGCTCCTGAAGTCATGGCCGTCTTCGAAAGGCTGGGCAGCGGGGCAGGACGAACCAGTGTGTCACCCCGAACGCAGTGAGGGGGCCAAAGCCCATCCGGACTTCGGCCCCCTCGCGATGCTCGGGGTGACAACTTACTCGCTACTCGCCGGCTCCCGCCGCTCGGACAGCAGCCGCTCGGTGAAGTCCAGCCGCTCTTCGAGCTCACTGACCCGGGTCTCGAGCGCGTCGATATAGGGCTGCTGGTCACCGGCAGTGTCGCCCGCGCCCTTTCTGAGCCGGCCCTCTCTGGATTTCTGGAACTCGCCTGAGTCATACCAGCCGCTGTTGCGGGCGTAGCCGCGCGGTCCCACCATTCGCCTGCCCTCCCGTCGGTGCCAGAACCTGACCAGCATCCAGATCATGAACATCCAGAACACAAATCCGAAGAACCCCATGGTCGTTCTCCTGTTTGTCACCCCGAGCATCGCGAGGGGGCCGGAGCTATGGCTCCTTCGCTGCGCTCAGGATACAGTTTAGGCCTGCCCCGCTGACCCGCTGTCCCGCTGTCCCGCCTTAAGCGCTTCTTCGATCTCGCCCGCTGCCCTACGTAGGATCTCGGCGACTTGCTTCAACGCCGGGTCGTCCGGGCCCCGCCGCCAGGCCTTCTTGAAGGTGACCCCCGCGAGATGCGCGAAGGCACCCTGGACCTCGCCGATGCCGCCACCGGTAAAGTCGCGCACCGTCTCCCGCACCCGGTCGAGAATCTCGTCCAGCAGATCCCGGTGCTCCTCAAGATAGCGCTCGCCTTCCGGCGTCACGTGATAGACCTTCTTGCCGTCGGTGTCGACCGCCCGCACATAGCCCTCGTCCTCCAGCAGCTGGAGCGTGGGATAGACGGTGCCGGCCGAGGGGGTGTAGTGGCCCGCCATCTTCTCCTCCAGGGCCTTGATGATCTCGTAGCCGTGGCGAGGCTTTTCCTTGAGCAGGCGGAGGATGACGAACTTCACCTCGCCCGACTCGAACATCTGAGACCGACGCCGGGAGCCTCGACCCCCGGTGTTGAACACTCCTGCCCACATCTTGCCCCCAAACGGGAATCCGGGACCGAAGCCCCAGTCGTCTCGTGGGTTACACATTTTTGGACCTCCGTTATTACGCGAGAGCTAACGTGCGATATATCGTACGTAATAGCTGACTCCGCGTCAAGAGGGTCAAGCAAGGAATTATCCCAAGGGGGCACTTGATGGCGGCTTGATCCCAGGGAGGCAGCATCGAGGTCAACAGGCACGCTCGGGTTCTGTGCGAGGCGGCGTGCACTGCAAAATTTGGCATCACTCGACCAGCGTGAATCCTCCCTGCATCTTTTACAAAGAAGCTCGATACCGTAGCAGGGCTAGCTCTAGCAGGGACCTCATGGCGAAGTCGGTCAGGGAACTGGTTGCCAGGACGATGGGTGCGCCGGAGCCTGCGCCGCCCAGCAGTCAAACCTTTCCTCCATTGGATGTCGAACAGATCGCGCGGATGCTGCGACTCGACGAACGGGCCGAGCGGGCGGGGCGAGCCCGCCAGCCGGCGGCGGACGCCGATGGCCCGGACGCGGCAGAACTAGAGATACTGGGCATCGTCGAGGAGGCTGCCCGGAAGGCCAACGAGGACTACCTCTCCCAGCGCGACTTCTACGAGGGACGCATCCGCCGCGCGGCGATCACACCCGACCTCAGAGTTCAACTGGAAGCTGCCGGCGCAAACTCCCTGGCCGACTTCCAGGCCGAAATCATCCACGACCAGAACACGCTGCACACCCTGCTACAGGCGGCAGGAAACCGGGACCAGGAGTACCAGGAATTCCGGGAGCGGCACCGTCTCAACCGCCTCCCGAGGAACATCTCGCAGGGCCAGCGGATCTTTGCCTTCATGGTCCTGGCCGTGTTCGTCATTCTCGAGTCGATCCTCAACGGGATGTTCTTCGCCGAGGGGAGCGAGGCCGGAATCATCGGCG
>JBDTUV010000415.1:0-2887 GCA_040007575.1 Gemmatimonadales bacterium | reverse complement strand
GGACCCATACGAGCGGTCAAGTACGTCCATCGTCCGCCACGACGGAGGAAGGTCACTCACCGCGAAGATGACCATTGGCGAGTCGTTGTGCGAGACGCAGTAGAGCGCCGTCTCTTTGCGCTGACGGGCGAAGCCGGGCGTGAACGCGAATGCCGTCCGGAACTTCAGTAAGTGTCGCGGTCGATCGCCAAGTTTGTCTGGCCTGTCCGGCCCACCGTTTTCGGTCCAGTTCGCGTGAGAGTGCCGCACGTGTTGTGACCGTCTTTGGGGGGGTCTGATGCCTGGTAAGCGGTACTCGACTGCGCAGATCGTGGCGAAGTTGCGGGAGGCGGAACGGCTGCAGGGGCAGGGCGCGAGCATTCCGGTGGTGTGCAAGAAGCTCGAAGTCTCGGAGCAGACGTTCAGTCACGGCCGCCTTTAGGGTCTGCCTTCATCCGAAAGCCTGGGCCGGGTTCCGCTTCCGTGTTCGCGGCGCTGACGTGATGGTTGTGTTCGCATCGGACCTGCACGTCGATGCGCGCGCCGCAGCTTCGGTGACGGGTGACGATGGCCTGGCCCTCCGGATCGGTGCGGTAAGTGCGATGACCCGTACCGGACCTCCTGGAGGAGCAGGATCGTCCACTTTTCGCCCACCAGTTCCAAAGTCCGCGCGATCGAGCAGTTCGGCCCAAGGGCATACCGCGGCAAAGCCCGGACTGCCTGACAGTCTCTTGCTAGCACCTGTCAGGGGGTGTCCGTTACGGACTACCCCGGGTCATATGAGCTGGTCTGGCGGGCATGGCTCGACAAGCAGCCATCACGGTCCTCGCGGGTCCAGGACCTGGATCGCGGACTAGCCTGAGTTGTCACTTCGGGCAGTCCGACATCGGAGGCATCAATGATGCTCGCCCCTGACGCTCTCCGCGGGGCTAGGCACCGACGGCCCCAACATGCTATCGACCACTGCCCGTCGCCGGGCAAGGCGTGGTACAAGGTTGACCCCGAGCATGGCGAGCTGGACTTGCAACCGTGAACGACGGCCTTAGCCGACGGCATGGCCTTGGGGCGCCTAGCTCAACTTCGGCCGATTCCGCGGACGCGTGGTTAACCGTCGTTGCGGATGCGGCAAGCAAAGACTCCGGTGGTCTGTCGGTAGAGCTGTTGGGCGACTACCTGCCAATGCTTGCGGATGCAGCCATCAAGGGCCGGCGCCCTAAAGCGGCAGATCTGGAAGCCGTCAGTGCTCTCGGAATCCGAGCCGCAGAACAGGGAGTTTCTGCTGGATCCCTGATCGACCTCTACCTGTCGGCAGCCTGGCGATTGTGGACTGACTTGCCGATGGAAGTTCGCAAACGCGATCGCGACGCGGTTCGGGCGGCAGCCGAAGCGGTTCTACACGTGATCGACGATGCAGTCGCCACTCTCGCTGAGGGATACACGGAAGCCCGGCGACGAATGGTCAGGAGCGAGGAGACCCGACGTCGCGAGTTAATCGATGACTTGCTTCGGGGGGACTCGCATCTCGGCGAGCTAGTGGAGCGAACTGAACCCTTCGGACTCGATCTGACGCGGCCGCACCAAGTGCTCTTGGCTGCGCCCAACGAACGGCTTCCGGATGTCGAGGCCGCCAGCAGCGCGTTAGAGCGGCGCGTCCTTGACTGGGTTGGTGACCGCGATGTGCTCGTTGCCACCAAGGATGGTCTGCTCGTAGTAGTCGCCCCTGCTGGTCTCGTGGCTCCGGGGCAGCCCGCGCCTCGTGAACGGGTGAAGGGCGATATCGCCGACCTGATCGAGGCTGAGCTCGGCCGCCTTCGGCGCGGGGGGCCGTGGCGGGTGACCGCCGGACGCCCGTACCCGGGTGCGTATGGGATCGCCCGTTCGTACGAGGAGGCCCGCGAGGCCCTCATCATGGCGCGAACGCTGAACCTGGAAGCTCGGGTCACCCACGCAGAGGAGCTGCTGATCTACCGGGTTCTCGTCCGTGACCAGCCCGCCATCGTGGACCTGGTGCACACCGTGCTCGGTCCTCTTGCGCTGGCCCGTGATGGCGCCGAGCCCCTACTGGATACATTAAGTGCGTACTTCGAGGCCGGTGGAGTGGCGACAGAGGCCGCCTTGCGGCTGCACCTGTCTGTCCGGGCGGTCACATATCGCCTTGAGCGGGTCCGCACCCTAACCGGTTACGATCCGACCTCAAGGGCACACCGCTTCACCGTTCACGCAGCCGTGCTCGGCGCCAAACTGCTCGGTTGGCCGCAACGCGACCTACCTGCGCCAGGATGACGGCGCTATCGGCATAGCCCGGTTGACTATTTCGCCAAACCGTGGGCAACGGTGTCGCGCGGATTGATCGGGACCTCAACCGGTATGCGACAGCCATCCTCAAGCTTTCATCACATCTCGTGTTCGGGCGATGTCCTTTCCTGCTTGCACGGGGCGCAGTACGGATGGCGAACCTCGAGATGCCCATCACACGTCCATGGCCCTCGCCGCGTACGCCGGAGGCGGGGAGGCGCGTCCAGTACCGGCGGGTGAGTTGCTCCGGCGTCAGCTCGGTTGGTAACTCGACCGTCATGTCCGTCAACCTCTGTCCGCTGGGTGACTCCCCAGCATGTCTCTGGGTGCAACCTGCCTCATCGCCGGTCACCGGACGAGTCATGCCAACGATGCTCGCCGATCTCCGGCAATCAACTGGCGCTGGCGGAACCTGGCTGCACGGGGCTGCCATTGGGACGGCTGAGCATAAGCAAGAGTCGGGGACGGTAGTCGACCGCGAGGTTGGGCCCTTGCTGAACGTCGGCAACGATCGGTGTCCCCAGTTCGCCGGGCTCGGCCCCTGACGCCGGCCTCGAGAGCGGACAGGCTGAGGGCATAGCCGCAGTCACGGGCGGTGGCTCGCCGCACACAC
>JBDTUV010000414.1:0-2904 GCA_040007575.1 Gemmatimonadales bacterium | reverse complement strand
GGGGCACCTCTACGTGGGCACCTGTGAACCGGGCATCGACCAGGCGGGGCATGTGGTTCAGCAAAATGTCCGGGGCGAGGCATTCTATCTGAACCCGAGCACCGGCGACATGATCTTCGTGAAGTAGCGGGCCGTTACACGTCCTTTGCACGATCCAGACCCGGCGTAGACCTCGATTCCACGGCAGGGTGATGTGCGTCAGTCAGATTCTGGCCACGTAATTCACGTGGACTCCCCGAATCTGGAGCGAGACATGCGCCTCAAACAGGGGAACGCATGAGGGTCCGGAGATGTGACGTCGAAGCCCCGCCGGAGATCCTCTTCGGGCGGGGCTTGGGATCAGACGGGCGGCACACCTTCTCGGTTCAGGTTAGCCGGATACAAGAACCCAGAGTCCCCATGCGGTCAGCAGCACACCGGTCATCCGCCCCAGCATCCGTCCGTTGGGCGCCGCCTTTTCTGCCAGCACGAATCCCGCGATCACCACGACCCAGAGCAGGTTCATCACTCCGGCCACGAAGAGCAGCGCCATCAGGGCCCAGCAGCAGCCGACGCAATAGCTGCCATGCCGGAATCCCATGCGGAGAGCTCCAGCCACGCCCTCGCGCCACTCGGTCGAGAAAAATCCCAGCGGGGAGCGGCAGTGCGACAGGCACGCTCCCTTGACCGGCAGCCACTGGTACAGCCCCGCCAGCAGCAGGATCGCCCCACCGAGCAGGGGACTGGTGCTGGCCATGGCGGGTGAGAGCAGGGCGGCGGAATGGAGGGCGGATTGGGTGAGTGCGGCCAGGACCGCGTATCCGGTCCAGGCGAGGAGATAACCAAGGGTAAAGACCGAAACGGGCGTCGCCAGCACCCCGTCAACCCGGCGCCTGCGGGAGACGCCGGCAAACAGCAGAATGACGGGCGCCACCGACGGGATCATCATCGCAATCATCATGACGATCCACATGACGGCCAGGCCCACCGTTTCAGCGATGCTCCAGGGCATGGCCTGGGGCATTGCCATCCCGTGGTGAGCCGGCATCATGGCGGCCATCCGTGCGATGTACAGCCAGGCCAGCGCCGTGAGGGCGAGCAGACCCGCGATCACGATGAGCCGGTCCCTCCGCAGCGCGGCCTCGAGAAAGCCAGGTCGCGAGGGCACGGCGCTCATGCGATTGCTACTCCTGGTTGGTCCAGTTGACTACCGCATAGGCCGAGTAGCGGCCCGGGTGCTCGAACGCGACCTTCCCCTGCTTGATGCGCATCGCCGACGTAGTGCAGATGCTCCCATCGTTCCAGAGGAAGCCGCCCTTGGGATAGACGATGTGGATCTCCTTCTCGTTGCCCGAGACCACATCCTTGATCGGCGTCTGGCGCATCTCGACGACACCCGGAATCCGGAAGCCGGAGCGGTTGCCGTTCACCGTCATGTCGATCGGTTTCCGGATCGGTCCCTCGAAGGAGCCGACGGTCCCGGCGAGCGCCTCCCAGGGCATCCCACCTGCCTGCCCTGTCAGGACGGTGGTGACGGCATCGACCTGCTCCGGGGTGGCCTTCTCGTCCACGAACAGCACCACGTCGCCGCTCCCTTCATGGATCGGCCCGGGATACTTGGCGCCCATCACGAACCGGACGCCGTTCAGCGAGACGTTGCCGTACTTGCCATCGATCACCTCGAACCCGAACATGAGCTCACAGGGTCCGTTGTCGGTCATGCCGCTGAACTGGCAGTTACAGCCGTGGCTGCAATTACAGCATTCGATGTGGTGAACCTGCATCCGGAACGGCACTCGTTTCTGAGTGGCCGCCTGGGGTGAGGCCGTGGCGTGTGACATGCACCCTCCTGATGGACACCGGAAGTAGCCAAAGTGGCTCCCTGCCCGTGGCCGCAATATGCGGGCGGAACGCGGAACCCGAAAGGCTCCCAGCCCACCCTCGAGTTACGGACCCCGGGCGCGATGTCAGCGCGCATGGTTGGACGCGACCCCGTTCACAGCGGCAGCTCTTTACCGCTCTGCTCGCTGACCATGTACTCGGCGTACCAGGCCGGCCAGTTCGTGTCCCGCTGGCCCGTCCGTTTCTCGTGCTGGCCGTGCGCGGCCTCTGCCCGCCGCAGGGCCTCCGACAAGTCGGCCACCGACGCGTAGGTCGTGTCACCGGCCACACGCCCAGCGAGCCGCGTCGTGATCTCCTGGAGCACCCAGCCGTTGCCGTCCGGGTCCTTAAACGTCGCGTATGAGCCGTAGCTGATGTGGCCAGGCGCGATGCCGCTGACCCGGCCGCCGAAGGGAGCGGGAGCTTTGGCGAAATGGAATACCTCGCTCACCTCTACGCCGCGCCGCACCAGGTCGTCGCGCGCGGCCTCGATGTCGGAAACGATCAGGAAGATGCCTTGAACGGGTCCGGGCGCGTTCTTTCCCGGGTGAATCGAGCACGGGGAGCCCGGAGGCGTGAACTGGACCGCGCGTTCACCGCCGTCGCTGAAGTCGGCGTCGAGCCACCAGCCGAGACCCTCATAGAACTCCTTCGCGCGGTCGACGTCCGAGACGGGGATGGTGATCACCTCGAGCTTCATGTCGACCGTCCCGACGCGCGCGTCGGTGGTCGCGTCCTTGCTACGGAGTGCGGTGGTGCTCATGGCTGCCTCCTGGGTTGGGACCCAAATCTCGTTAGAAGACCGGAGAGGTATTGAACAATGTTGCGGCGGAACACTTTGGTTCTTTGTCAATTGAGCTATTTGGTTAAAGTAACCATGATTCGCGACTCCGTGCCGAGGACTTGATAGGGTGAAAAGGGCGGCTATGAGGAGCCATGAGCGAGCGACCGGGAAACCCGCTTCTCGGCTCATCGACCAGCGGATTCATGAGCTGGGGGATTGGAGAGGTGAGACCCTCGCTCATGTCCGTCAGCTCATCCACG
>JBDTUV010000413.1:0-2905 GCA_040007575.1 Gemmatimonadales bacterium | reverse complement strand
ACAGCGGGACAGCGGGACAGCGGGACAGCGGACAGTGCGGGGCGGGTCTTCGGACCCGCCCCGCACTGTTTGGCATTACCAGTCGGTCTCACGGTAGTCCTTCAGGAACTTTCCCCACACGTGCTCACCCGAGTTGATCCCGGCGATGATCGGATCCACGATCCGGGCGGCCCCGTCCACGATGTCCAATGGCGGATGGAAGCGGTGCTCGGCGACCTTCCGCGCCGCCAGCTCGGCGGGGTCCTCGTCCGTCACCCAGCCGGTGTCCACGCTGTTCATGTGGATGCCGTCGCTGTGGTAGTCGGCGGCGGCAGTGCGCGTCATCATGTTGAGCGCGGCCTTGGCCATATTCGTGTGAGGATGGCGGGTCGTCTTGAAGTTGCGGTAGAACTGGCCCTCGACGGCCGAAACGTTGACGATGTGCTTGTCGCGCCCCGGTGTGCGCAGCATCAACGGCTTGAGCCGCGCGTTCAGGACGAAAGGAGCCACGGCGTTGACCAGCTGCACCTCCAGCAGCTCCACCGCCGGTACGTCGGCCATCAGCATCCGCCATGAGTTCCGCTCCCGCAAGTCCACCTGCTGCAGGTCCTGATCGAGCCGGCCCTCCGGGAAGAGATGGCTCTGGGAGCGGCGCTCCTCCGGCAACAGTGGCACCTGTGACAGCTCGGCCGAGCTGGCCAGGCCCGCGATGCTGGGCAGCCGCCGCTCGAAGGCCGCTGGTGTGCCCGTAGACGCTCCATCGAAGTGCAGGTGGGCGCCACGCCAGCCCTCATAGGTGCCCAGTAGCCGGTGCGCCGTCTCCGGCATGCCGTGCAGCGCGGCGGTCTCACTCTCCATCATGTGCTGATAGAACTCCGGCGGCCGCCGCACCGTCTGACACGCGTTGTTGACGATGAAATCGAGCCGGTCCCGGGTGGCCAGCAGCTCCCGGCAGAACGCTTCCACGCTCGGGGTGTGGCGCAGGTCGAGCCCGAAGATCTCGAGCCGGTGCCCCCAGTCGGCGAAATCCGGTTCCGCAGCGTACCGTACCGCGGAGTCGCGGGGAAAGCGGGTGGTAACGATGAGGTGTGCACCCGCCCGCAGCAGCTTGATGCCTGCCTGATAGCCGATCTTGACCCGGCCGCCCGTCAGCAGCGCCACCCGGCCCCGCAGGTCGGCCAGCTCGGTGCGCTTGGCGAAGTTGAACTCGGCGCAGGGCCGGCACATCTGATCGTAGAAGTGGTGCACCACGATGTACTTCTGCTTGCAGACGTAGCAGTGCTGCGGTTCGAGCGCCTCCCGGAATTCGGGGTCGTCGATGTCCCGCTGCTCGAAGGGGGCAGGCGGGAAGACGTTCGGGCTGGTGTACACCTTCTGCCGGCGGAGGGTCCGGATCCCGGTACGATTGAGCACCCGATCCTCCTGCTCGACCTTCTGGGCCTTGCGCCGCCGGCTGCTCGCTCGGACCAGCTGCCGGCGCGCCGCTGCATCGGGGGCGTAGACATGGCCGGCCGCTTGTAGCAATCGCTGTTGGTCGTTGACAGAGATCTGCACGAGGAGTCCGCGGTCCGACACGATCGACTCGAGCAGCTCGGTTGCCTCGCGGACCCGGTCGAGTAGCGTGGTCTCCGTAGCCTCGTCCGGCCGCCTGGTATTGGTCTTTGGCATGGCGCGAAGTCTAATCGGCGGTAACCGGTTTCGCGTCGAGTGCGGCTCGAACAGTCTGAAGCAGTCCCTGCACCTTAAACGGCTTCTCCAGAAATCCGGTCCCAGGTGGGAGGCTGTCCCCCCGCATCACTGCCTGACCGTCGTACCCCGACATCACCACGACCCTCGGGGGTGGGGTGAGAGCCTGAAGCGCGGGATCAGCTCCCGACCGCTCATCTGGGGCATCAGAGGTCGGTCATGACGAGATCGACGGCATGCTAAGGAATGACCGGGGGTGGCGGTGGCCGAGTCCCCAACAACCCTCCTTCGCTGGCTGGAGGGCCTCCAAGCTGTCGAGCCCGCCACGCTGAGCTGGGGATGAGTCCTGCCGTGGCCCGGTGGTACGGGGTTGGCCCTGGAATTGCCCCTCCGCTGGCAAACGGCACCCCGAATCTCACCTCAGTCCCAACTGTACCGGAGGACTCCATGGTAGGTAACCGATTGGTACTTCTAGCGATGGCCCTTCTGGTGGGCTGCGGCGGCGATCGCGACGGCAGTGCTGCAGGCAACGGCTCAACCCGCGATCTGCAACGTCCTGCAGCGGACGCCAGCTCGCCAATGAACGACCGGCCGTCCAAGGCCACCGCGGCCAAGAGAGTGCCGTCCAAAGTCGCCGCAAAGCCGGCAGCCAAGCCCGTCGCCAGGATGCTCGCCGCCGGCACGGCGATCTCGGCCAAGTTCGACGACGGCATCAATTCCCGCATTCACAAGGCCGGTCAGAGGCTCACCGGGACGGTCTCGGCTGACGTGAAAGACAAGAGCGGCCGCGTCGTGATCCCCGCCGGCTCCAAGGTCCACATCACCATCGCTGCCATTCACGAGTCCGAGCGGAAGAGCGACAAGACCGGCAAGCTCGTCCTCACTGCGACAAAGGTCGAGATCGCTGGCCGCAGCTATCCGCTGACCGGCTCGGCCCAGGCCCTCGATCGCACCCTGAAGGATCGGAAGACCAACGCGGGTGACCTGGCGAAGGTCGGTATCGGCGTTGGTGCAGGCGCCCTGATGGGCACCGCCGTCAGCGGTGGCAGCACCAAGGGGGCCGTGATTGGTGGGGTAGCAGGCGGCGCAGTAGGCGCGCAGCGCGCAGTCGAGACCCAGGACCGGGATGTTGTTGTGCCGGATGGCTCCCGCCTCAAGGTCACCCTGGCTGCTGCGTTCCGCCGCTCTATCTGAGGAACGTCTGGCCTGATGGAAACCGCCTCGTCTGCTTGCTGCAGGC
>JBDTUV010000412.1:0-2912 GCA_040007575.1 Gemmatimonadales bacterium | reverse complement strand
CGAACGAAACCTTGCTTGCGCAAGTCCTCGAACAGGTCTTTGTACTCACCTTTTTGGCCGCGGATGACGGGCGCCAACACGGCGTACTGTGTGCCGGTTTCAATCGCCATGATCCGGGCGATGATCTGCTCGCGCGTCTGGGCTGTGATCGGCTTACCGCATTTGGGGCAATTGCCGTGGCCAATGCGGTACCGGAGGTCAAAGCGGTAGCGACCCATGTCACCGTGGCCGCCGGTGGTCATGGCGCTGTGCGGGAAGTGGTCGAAGCTCTCCTTCGCGCCCGCGGTGACTGGGCCGAAACGCTGGACCGCTACTTCAGGGAGCAGACTGCCGGTGCGGCTTGATGACTCGCAGCTGATCGCGGCGGGGCGCCGCGTGCTCCAACTGGAGGCGGCGGCGGTCTCGGAGACCGGGCGCAGGCTGAGCAGCGAGTTTGCCCGCGCGGTGCGCGTGCTGGCCGAGGCAAAGGGACGAGTCATCGTGTCCGGCGTTGGGAAGTCGGGGCTCATCGCGCGCAAGCTGGCCTCGACGTTGACCTCGACGGGCACCCCGGCTTCCTACCTCCACCCCGTCGATTCGCTGCATGGCGACCTGGGCATAGTCGGACCGGACGATGTCGCCATCGTACTGAGCAAGAGCGGCGAGTCGCAGGACCTGTTCGGCTTGGTGGGATCGTTGCAGCGGCTCAACGTGCCGATCATCGCTATCACAGGTGCGGAGGACTCGCTGCTGGCGCGGGTCGCCACGGTGGCGCTCGACGGCACGGTGGAGGAGGAAGCGTGTCCGCACGACCTCGCTCCTACCGCGAGCACCACTGTGGCACTGGCGCTCGGCGACGCCATCGCGGTCGCGCTTCTGGAGGAGAAGGGATTCACCCGGGAGCAGTTTGCGGAGCGCCACCCGGGCGGAAGTCTGGGCCGGCGGCTTCTCCTCCGGGTCCAGGACGTGATGTTGCCGGTCGGCCGGGTGCTCAGGCCCGACGCCACCATGCGGGATGCGGTCGTCAGCCTGGCGCACGACCGGGGCCTCGCAATGGTGGCGGAGAAGGGGCACCTCTCCGGTGTGCTTACCACCGGTGATCTGACCCGCCTGGCCGAGCGGGATCCCCGCTTCCTCGAGCTCCGCGTGGCCGATGTCATGACCCGGTCGGCCAAGACTGCGGGGCCTGGCGATCTGGCCGCGGCGGCGGTTGGAGCGATGCAGAAACACAAGATCATCGTGCTTCCGGTCGTGGATGAGCATGGCGCCATTGTAGGTGTGGTTCATCTTCACGACCTGATGCGGGCGGGGGCGGTTTGATGGGCGGAAGAAGAAGCGGCGGACGAGGCGGAATTGGCGGAAGAGTGAGGCCAACATGGCTCCCGTTAGGCCGGCGGGTGCTGTTTTCCGCTCTTACCGCCGTTTCCGCCCTTACCGCCTCCTGTGAGGACAGCGGCGTTCGGCCGACCACGACGGTGCAGGCCACCGACAGTGCCGACCAGGTGCTCGAGGGGTTCTCCCACTACGTGACGAACGACGGAGTTCGGCGCAGCCGGGTGGAAGCGGATACGGCGTTCTACTACGAGCCCACCCAGATCACCGAGTTGCACAACGTCAAGGTGGTGTTCTTCGACATCAAAGGGGTGGAGGGATCCACCCTGACGGCTCAACGGGGTACGTATCGCTGGCAGGACGGCTCGATGGAGGCCACCGGGAACGTGCGCGTCGTATCGCCTGACGGACGCCGGCTCTCGACCGAGTCGCTACGATACGACAACGCCACCAACCAGATTATGACCGACAAGCAATTCTCGTTCGAGAAGGGTGAGGAGCATCTGGAGGGCAACAGCTTCCGCTCCGATCCCGACTTCAAGAACGTGGTGACGGACCGCCCCCGAGGCGTCTCGGGTGAGGGCCTCTTGTTGCCGGGGCAACAGTGAAGCGGGTAGGCGGGTACGCGGGTAGGCGGGTACGTTCGTGCTGGCGGATGGCATTGTGGCGGTGTGCTTCTCCTTACCCGCTTACCCGCTTTCCCGCTTACCCGCTCGGACTGGCCGTCCTACTTCTGGTGGGTTGGTCGCGGAATGTCTACGGCCAGTCCGATCGCTGCGTCTTTCAGATCGACAACGTCGATCGCCAGGGCAGCGTCAACGAAACCGTTTCCGGCACCAACTACTTCGCCGGGGGGAATGTTCGATTGAGCTGCCGGGGCCAACAGCTCACTATGCAGAGCGATAGCGTGGCCGCATACGGTGGCAACGTGGTGCAGTTCATCGGCAACGTGAAGTATCGCGATTCCACCCTGACCATGGATGCCGATCACGGGACCTACTATAAGAATGGTGAGAAGTGGGAGGCCCGGGGCAGGGTGACCACCAGGAACCTCAAGACCGGCTCGACCCTGACCGGCCCCGCCCTCGACTATTTCCGGGTCGTCACCGGGGTACGCGACACGCTGGAGATGTACTCCACCGGCCGTCCACGGATCCAGTATGGGACGACCCCTGCCGGTGCCAAACCGGCCGAGCCATACATCATCGTGGCAGACCGGGTACGACTGAAGGGCAGCGACCGGCTGTGGGCCGGCGGCAAGGTGACGATCGACCGCAGCGATTTCGCGGCCCGGGGTGATTCGCTCCGGCTCGACACCGGCAAGGGAAGCGACGGCACTCTGACAGGTGGAAATCCGGTGATGCGAGGCCTGGGTCGGGACAGCTTTAACCTGACGGGCCGCCGGCTCGACCTGAAGCTCGACCAGAGGGAGCTGACCTACGTGGCCGCCAAAGGTGCCGGCCATGCTGTCAGCCGGGAGTGGGATCTGGTGGCCGACACTGTGGGACTCGATTTGAACAACCGGAAGCTGGAACAGACGCTGGCCTGGGGCGACTCGATCCGTCCCTATGCCACCTCGCCGGCCTACGCCATGCGCGCCG
>JBDTUV010000411.1:0-2913 GCA_040007575.1 Gemmatimonadales bacterium | reverse complement strand
AGGCCATGGTGCTGCCGCTCCTGCAGCTCAAGGAGTTCGACCAGTACACCACCACTCATTCGATGAACGTGTCGGTGCTCGCGATGGCCCTGGGGGAGTATCTCGACCTGGGCGCCGCGACAGTCCGGGCTCTCGGCGTAGCCGGACTGCTGCACGATCTGGGAAAGACCTGCATCCCCCGGGATATCCTGGTGAAACCAGGCAAGCTCACTGATTCCGAACGGCTGGTGGTCCGGGAGCATCCCATCGTTGGTGCCCGAATGCTTCTGGCCAGCCCGGAGCCGATGGAGCTTGCCGCTGTAGTGGCCTACGAGCACCACGTGATGCTGGACGGGGGAGGCTATCCTACCCTGCGCGACGCGAGAGGCGCCCAGTACGCCAGCATGCTGGTCCACGTCTGCGACGTGTACGACGCACTACGGACCAACCGCCCCTATCGCGAGGCCTGGGAATCCGACCGCGCCCTGGCCTATATCCGTGACCGCGCGAGAATCGAGTTCGATCCAGCTATCGCTCAAGCGTTCATCACGATGATGCGACAGTGGGACCAGCGGATGGCGAAGGTGCCGGCCTAGCGCCGGCGCGCCACTGCAGCAGGTGCCGCACGATCAGCTCGCCATGGCCGCGGGCGTTCTCGATGAACAACCGGTTCGCGTCGTTTCCGCTCGCGATGACACCCGCCAGATAGCACCCGGGGACCGGGGTTGCCATAGTCTCTTCGTCGTGCGCAGGCACGCCGGTCACCGGATCGACCGGCACGCCGAGCTGATGGAGGAGGCCGGTATCGGCATGGTACCCCGTCATGGCCAGAACGGCATCGGCCGGGATCATCTCCGCGGCGGCGGTCTCATCGGACACCACCTCGACGTCGGTCGGCGTGATCGCCCGCACCCGCGATCGCCAACGCACGGCAATGCTTCCCTCCTTCACCCGGTTGACGATGTCGGGCAGCACCCAGGCCTTCACCGTCCGGTCGAACCCCTCACCAAAATGTACCAACGTTACCGTAGCTCCTGCACGCCAGCACTCGAGCGCGGCATCTACGCTGCTGTTGCCGGCTCCGATCACGATCACGCGCTGGTGCCAGTAAGGATGGCCTTCCACGAAGTAGTGCGACACGTGGGGAAGGTCTTCGCCCGGCACCCGGAGGTAGTTGGGGTTGTCATAGTAGCCGGTGGCGAAGACCACGGCCGATGCCCGATAGGCCTTGCTGTCATGTCGCCGGGCTACCTGGACCCGGAAGGAGCCGTCCGATTCTCTGGTGACATCAACGACATCCTCCCCCGGACGGATATCGAGGCCGTAATGCTCCGCGACGCGGCGGTAGTAAATGAGGCCATCCTGCCGGGTAGGCTTCTCGTGGCTGGCAATGAAGGGCACACCGCCGATCTCGATCCGCTCCGGGGTGGAGAAGAACGTCATCGCCAGTGGATAGCGCTCGATGGTAGACACGACGGTGCGACGATCGAGGAGCACGCAAGAGAGCCCTTCGTGCTTGGCCGCGATACCTACGGCCAGACCACAAGGTCCAGCACCGACGACTAGGAGATCGGTCTCTTCCATCAGGGTCCCTCAAGAGCGTGAACGGTGAACGGTAAACAGTAAATAGGCCCGGCCCCGCCCCGTTCACTGTTCACGCTGTTCATACCTCAATGATCTGGTCACGCCGGGTCCCGACACTCACATAACGCACCGGCACCCCGGACAGCGCCTCCAACCGGTCGAGATACGCTCTTGCTGCGCCGGGGAGGTCCGCCAGGCGTCGCGCCGCACCGGTGGGCTGCTGCCACCCCGGATGCACCTCGTAGATCGGCTGTACCCGACCCAGTGCTCCCACCTCGGCCGGGACTTCCTCGCAGCTCTCACCGTCCAGCCGGTACGCAACGCCAACCGGGATCTCCGCGAACGAGTCGAGCACGTCCAGCTTGGTGACCGCGAGCCCGGTCAGCCCGTTCACCCGGGCGGCATAGCGGACAACCGTGGCGTCGAACCAGCCGCAGCGGCGGGGCCGGCCCGTGACTGCGCCGAACTCACCACCGAGCTGCCGCAACCGCTCTTCAATCGGGCCCTCGGCCTCGGTTGGCAACGGTCCGTTCCCCACCCGGGTGGTATAGGCCTTCACGACTCCGAGCACCCCGTTGATCGCCGTGGGCCCGATGCCGGCGCCTACTGCGGCGCCTCCGGCCGTCGTGTTGGAGGAAGTCACGTAGGGGTAGGTGCCGTGATCCACGTCCAGGAGCGCGCCCTGTGCCCCCTCGAGCAGCACCCTGCGGCCTGCCCGGATGGCACGGTGCACCATGAGCCCGGTATCGGCCGCCAGCGGCAGCAGTCGCGGCGCCAGACGCTGCAGCAGCTCGACGTGGTCCTCGTAGCTGGCGCGCTCGCCGCTTCCCATCATGGCCAGTAGCCGGTTGGCTCGGTCCACCCGTTCGGTCAGCAGACCCTGGACGCACTCTATCCGGCGCAGATCGGTGACTCGGATTCCCCGGCGCCCGTACTTGTCCTCATAGGCCGGACCGATGCCGCGGCCAGTGGTGCCGAGTTTTTGGCTTCGCTCGCTGGCGGCGTCGAGCAGCTTGTGATACGGAAGCACCAGATGCGCCCGGTCCGAGACGAACAGGCGCCCCGTAGTGTCTATTTTGCGCTGATGCAGCTGATCCAGCTCGGCAAAGAGGTTCTCCGGCTCGAGTACGACTCCGTTGCCGATGACGCAGGTGACGCTCCGGTGCAGGATGCCGGACGGGATCTGCCGAAGCACGAACTGGGTATCGCCGATTACTACGGTATGGCCGGCGTTGGCGCCGCCTTGATAGCGGACCACGAAATCGGCACGCTCGGCCAGCACATCGACGAGCTTTCCCTTGCCCTCGTCTCCCCATTGTGCCCCAACGACCACCATGCAGGTGGTCTTCT
>JBDTUV010000410.1:0-2919 GCA_040007575.1 Gemmatimonadales bacterium | reverse complement strand
CGGTACTGGTCACGATCTTCACTCCCGGCTTCGATGGCGAAAAGCGGGAGGCCACCATCCGCCTGGCCCGGATCTTCTTTCCGGGTGCCGGGTTCCTCGTCCTCTCGGCATGGTGCCTCGGCGTACTCAACAGCCACGGGCGCTTCTTTCTCTCCTATGCCGCCCCGGTTGCCTGGAACCTGGCGATCATCGGTACACTGCTCGCCTTCGGCGATACAACCTCCGGCTATCGCCTGGCGCAGGTCGCCGCCTGGGGATCGGTGGCAGGAAGCGTCCTCCAGTTTGGAGTCCAGCTGCCTACCGTTCTCCATCTGCTCGGCAGGGTGACGCCTTCGCTTCAGCGGGGCGCGGAAGCGGTACGCACGGTGCTTCGCAACTCGGTTCCCGTGTTCGTGGGACGTGGGGTGGTACAGATCAGCTCCTACGTGGATACCGTGATCGCGAGCTTCCTGCCCACCGGCGCCGTGGCCGCGATCTCCTATGCCCAAGTTCTCTATACCCTCCCGGTGAGCCTGTTCGGCATGTCGGTCTCAGCCGCCGAGCTGCCGGCCATGTCGGGCGTCAGTGGGAATGAGAGCGAGCGTGCGACCCAACTGCGCGCCCGGCTCGATGGAGGCCTGCGCCAGATCGCATTCTTCGTGATTCCATCGGCGATAGCCTTGCTGACGCTGGGAGACGTGGTGGCAGGCGCGCTGTACCAGACCGGAGCCTTCACCCGGGAGATGACGGTATACGTCTGGGCTATCCTAGCCGGCTCCGCTATTGGGCTTCTGGCCTCTACCTGGGGCCGGCTCTATGCCTCCACCTACTACGCGCTTCAGGACACCCGGACGCCGCTCCGCTTCGCAGTGGTCCGGGTGGCCCTGACCATCGTGCTCGGATACCTCTTCGCCATCCCTCTACCGCTACAGCTGGGAATCGATCCCCGCTGGGGAGCAGCTGGCCTTACGGCGTCAGCCGGCATGGCGGGGTGGATCGAGTTTTACCTGCTTCGCCGGGGACTCGTCTCCCGGCTTGGATCGACGCGAATTCCGGTCAAGTTCGTGGCCCGACTATGGGGGAGCGCCTTTGCCGCGGCGGCCGCGGCCTGGGTTGTGAAGCTCGCGCTGGAAGGCCACCACCCCGTCGTCGTAGCGTTATTTTCCCTGGGTATGTACGGTGTCGCCTACCTCGCCATCAGTGCTGCCCTGGGCGTGCCGCATACTCGTCGGCTCTTGGGCAGATTAGGCTGGGGCGGAAGGGGCTGAGACCGGCCGGTAACTTTTGGTCAATTGGTAAGCGAGAAACCGTGACTACTCCTCCCCTGCCAGAGGAACTCCAACGGAAGCTCGACACACTTCCGGAGGGCCCTGGTGTGTACCTCTGGCGAGGCAGCGAGGGAGAGGTGCTGTACGTCGGGAAGGCCAAGCGGCTCCGCAGCAGAGTGCGCAGCTACTTTGCCACCGATTTCCCCGATAGCCCCCGGAACCGCCTGCTGCAGCGGCTTATCGCCGACGTCGATACCATCGTGGTGCCGAGCGAAGCCGGTTCGCTCATCCTCGAGAACAACTTCATCAAGGAGTACCGGCCCCGGTTTAACGTCCGGCTGAAGGATGACAAGAGCTATCCGTCCATCGCGGTCACCCTGGCTGATCCGTTTCCGCGGGTACTGGTGACTCGCAAACGCGACATTCCTGGCGCCCGTTACTTCGGTCCCTACACTGACGTGGGTCAGCTACGGCGTACGCTCGCGATCATCCGGCGGCTCTACACCGTCCGCAGCTGCCAGGACAAGCTCCCCGAGGAGCGTCGTGAACGGCCCTGCCTCGACTTCTACATCGGTCGCTGCCGCGCTCCATGCATGGGGTGGCACGACGTGCCCGACTACCAGCGCATGGTCACCGATGTGGTCGAGTTTCTGGAGGGCAGGACACAAGACGTGCGGGTTCGAGTCAGGGAAGCAATGCTGGAGGCCAGCGGGCGCGAGGACTTCGAGCGGGCCCGGGAAATGAGAGACGCTCTTCGCTGGCTGGACCGGCTGGACGAGCCGGCGAGCGTCGAGGTGATGGGAACGGGCGACGCCGATGTGATCGGCTACGCCCGAGACGGAGACGATGCTGTGGGCGTTCTCATCCGGGTTCGCGGCGGACGTGTCGTCGGGCGGGAGCACCGGTTTCTGGAGGGAGTCGAGGAGGAGGAGGACAGCGCCGTGCTGAGCGCGTTCCTGGTTCGCTATTACGTCCCGGTCGAAGATCGAGTGCGGCGGCTGGTCATCCCGATGCCTCCGGACGAGTGGGACACGCTGCGCGAGCTTCTGCCCGAGACCGATTGGCTGGTACCCCGCCGAGGGACCGCACAACGCTGGCTGGAGCTGGCCGACCAGAACGCCAGGCATCTGCTGGAGAGCCTGCGCATCGAGTCATTCGAAACCGAGGAACGGGCCGAGGATCCTGTGTACGCGCTGGGGCGCGATCTCGGCCTCAGCATCGTTCCCCGCAGTTTCATCTGCGTTGACATCTCGCACAACCAGGGCCGGGACACCGTGGGGTCCCTCGTGTGGTTCGAGGCGGGTAGGCCGCGCAAGAGCGAATACCGCAAGTTCAAGATCCAGGGGGTCGGACAGCAGGATGACTACGCCGCCATTCAGGAGGTCCTGACCCGCTACCTCACCCGTCGCCGGGACGAGGAGCTCCCCTATCCCGATCTGATCGTGATCGACGGGGGGAAGGGCCAGCTCAGTGCCGCCGTCGAAGCGGCGACCCAGCTCGGGCTAGGGGAGCTGCCGATGGTGAGTCTGGCCAAGAGGGAGGAGGAGATCTTCCTTCCGGGCCGCTCCGAGAGCCTCCGGCTCCCCCGTCGCAGCCCATCTCTTCGGCTTCACCGTGATACGATTCTTCCACGGCCGCCAATTGCAGCCGCGCGAGTACGTCAATCTCGGCG
>JBDTUV010000409.1:0-2938 GCA_040007575.1 Gemmatimonadales bacterium | reverse complement strand
CCTCGATCAGGTCTACCATCCGGTCGGCCAGCCGGGCGGAGGGTAGCAGCCGCCGGACCAGCCTCTCGGCGGCGACCGGCGCAGCCACCACCATGATTGCCAGCAGCAGAGCCAGGATACCCGCCACACCGGCGGCGCGGGCAAGGTGCGTGACCGAGGTGCCGGCGACCGTCACCGAGCTCGGCAAATCAGACCTGAGCAGCGCGAAGGTCAGCAAGGCAACCACCGTCAGCGCATCGAAGATGCGCTCTACGGCCACGGAGGAGATCACCGTCGTGAATCGCGCCTGCGCCAGGCGTGCGGCGGTGTAGGACCGGATGAGCTCGCCCGCGCGGAGTGGAAGCAGGTTGTTGGCGGTGAAGCCCAGAGCAATCGCGTGCCACAGCGGTCCGGACGGATACGGCTCACCGCGCTCGTTTCTGAGGAGCAGGCGCCAGCGTATCAGCCGGAGGGGAAAGGTGAGCGTGGCGACAATGACGGCCGCCGCGAGCGGCCCGCGCCGTGCGCCGGCGATGTGGCGCAGCACTACCTCCCCGCTGACGCCCCGCAGGGCCCAAGCCAGCAGCGCTACGGAGACACCGATGCCGAGTGCCGCCGGCAGAGCCCGGCGGAAACGGCTCCGCCGGGGGCGTGACTCAGGAGCGGTCAAGCGCGAGTGGAACGAGGTCGAGCAGCTCCTGGAGCAGTGGTTTCAGAGATTCCAGGCTGGCGTCCCGGGTGAGTGCCGCCGCGATCTCATGACGCACGATGCCGGCCCGCTCGAGTGCGCCTTGTCCACTATAGCAGAGCGTGCCGATTGCCACCGCCGTCTCCTCGGCCACGGCCGCCGGCGGACGCGGCGCAGCTGGCGACACCGGGGCCGGGGCCGGTGCAGCGAGGCTCGGGACCGTGGCCCCGCGCAGCAGCGCGTCGAGCGACGGGGTGGCCGGGCCGCGCTGCCTGATCAGGAGGTCGAACGTCTTGAAGCTGGCTTCGATGCCGCTGGCGGCGACCTCGGCCGGCTCGTTCGGCGCGAGGCTTTCGATGGGCACCACGTCCTGGTCGGGCTCGTCCGGCGCGAGGCGCTCGATCGGGACCACATCGGCGTCGTAGCCGAGGGACTCGATCGGAACGATGGCGGACTCCGGTGGAGACCCCGGCTCTCCCGTGGCCCGCAAACCATCCAGCCGGTGGGCCACGTCGAGCAGGCGGCGCGAGATCAGCATCCGGTCGTCGCTCTCTACCACGGTGCGGAGTAGTTCGCCCGCTTCGCGCAGTCGCGCACCCAGCTCCGGCAGGGAATGGCTCGCCACCCCTGTCGCGAGTGCCTCCCGAGTCGAGCGGGCGAAGACGCCGAGAGCTCCGGCTACCGGGTCGGGACTGGGGATCGCGGCGGAGCGAAGTGCTCCCAGCAGATGGTACAATCGGAGATCTCGTTGGGTGGCGGAGCGGGCACCGGCGATCAGGTCGGCGGTCTGACACAGGTGCTCACCCTGGCTGACCAGCTCGAGCGGACTCAGGGGCTCGGGCATGGTGAACTGTGGCTGCGCCGGCGGCTGAGTGAGCGGCTCAGGATCGCCGCTGAAATAGAGCGATTCAATGGACACGACGTCTCGCTCCACCGCAAAGGCGCGGAGCAGCACCTCGGTGAACCGGCGAGCCTCCTCGGAATCGGGGTCCGGCCGGCCGCGCTCGGCAACGTCGCGCGAGATGCGGGTCAGGGCCTGCCGGGCGCACTCCATCACCTGATCGACGTCGGGCGGCGGTGCGAAGAGCCTGGTGAGGTCGCCCACGGCGAGCTCGATACCATCGAGGATTTCTGGTAAGGGCACGAGCTCACCCAGCTCGGCCAGACCGCGAAGGGACTGCATGCGGCGGATGACGTTGTACAGCGGTTCCCGGTCGCCGGGAGTCGCGCGCAGCGATCGCGCCGCGCGATCGAGCGCGCTCGCGATCAGAGCCCCCTCACGCGCGACGAAAGCCCGCACTCCCGTGTGAAGCTCGGGCCGCTCGGTCTCAGTCGGGCGCTCGGGTACCTTGGGGGTGGTGCCGCCGGCCAGGGTCTCTAGGTCGCGTCCCAGCCGGACGGCGCGAGCCGTGTCGGCATCGCTCCACTGGGAAACCCGGCGGACGAGAAGGCGGAATTCCTCTACCGCCTGCGCCACCTGCTCACGCGTCGCCGCGTCCCACGAACGCCGATGCTCGCGGTGAGCCCGTGCGAGCGCCTCCAGGCCGCCCGCAGCCCGGGCAATGTGAGGCTGGGCTGCCATGAGCGCCGAGCCCCGAAGCACACGGGCATTGCGAAGGAGCTCGTCGGCCGATGGCGGCTCCGGCTGAGAGACGAGCGTCTCCAACCGGTCCAAACACTCACCAGCCTCCAATGCGAAGAAGTCGGCGCTCCCCAGTGGGTTAGTCATTAAGGGCCGTGGTCGGGAGTCAGGAGTCGGGAGTCAGGAGCCAGAAGGTCTCCTGTTGGCTGGAAGGTATTGGGCGGTGAGCATAGCATCAACTGCTTGGCCCCGACTTCTCCCTTGAAGCTCCCGACTCCCGACTCCTGACTTCTAGCTCCCGGCTCCTAGCTCCTAGCTCCATCGCTTTCCGCATCTCCTCAACCGCCTGCCGCATCCCCACCATGACGGACCGGCTCACGACACTGTGACCGATGTTCAGCTCCTCGATCTCCGGAATCGCCGCAACCGGTGCCACGTTGTCGTAGGTGAGTCCATGGCCGGCATGCACCGAGAGGCCCATGTCGGCGGCGTGCCGCGCGGCGCGCTGCAGCTCTTCCCGCGCCGTGTCGCCCTGCCGCCAGCTGTTGGAGTAGCGTCCGGTGTGCAGCTCGATGGCGGGGACACCGAGGTCTTTGGCCGCGTCCACTGTCCTGAGATCCGGATCAATGAAGAGGCTGATCCGGGCACCGGCCTCCTCCAGCCGCCGAATCGTCTCCCGCATTACGGGA
>JBDTUV010000408.1:0-2938 GCA_040007575.1 Gemmatimonadales bacterium | reverse complement strand
GCTTCAGCGGGCCAGGGACGAGGCGCACCGATTCGGCCTCGCGTATAACCGGAAGCGGCAAGCCCACCGCACGATCACATCCGAGCTGCTCAGCATTCCCGGCGTCGGTCCCACCAAGCGGCATCGGCTCCTGGAGCGCTTTGGCAGTCTGGCCGGCGTCAGATCGGCTTCCGTATCCGAGCTCGCCTCGGTACCGGGCTTCTCGACCCGCCTTGCCGAACGGATTCTCGGCCACCTGAAGGACCGGTAGGGCGGTAGTACCGAGGCGGTGTACCGCCGCTCTACCTCCTCTTTTCCTTCCGCCCTCCTGCTTTTCCGCCTATATTTCTAAGTCTATGCCTGATGGACGCTTTGCCATCCTGGATCCGGTGTCCGGCATCAGCGGGGACATGCTGCTGGGCGCGCTCCTGTCCGCCGGAGCCCCTCAGGAATGGCTGCGGTCGCTTCCCACCCGTCTGGGCTTCGCCGACGTCAGCGTTCAGATCTCCTCGGTAGATCGGTGCGGGGTGCGGGCCGCGAAGGTGGACGTGTGCCTCCCTGATGGGCGACGGGAAGAGCCTTCAGCGGTCGTCGAAGGGCATTCTCACGAGCACGAGCACTCCCACGGACACCTCGATCAGGGCAGCGACAGCCACGAGCACGACCACGGACCGCATCGCCGCATCGGCGAGCTGATCGCCATCGTGGAACGGGCCAGGCTGTCGCCCTGGGTGCGCGAGCGCGCGGTGCGGGCGTTCCAGCTGCTGGGCGAGGCCGAAGGGCGCGTCCACGGGCTGCCTGCAGAGGAGGTCCCCCTGCATGAGGTCGGCGCCGTGGATGCGCTGATCGACATCGTGGGTGCCATCGAAGGGTTCGAGCAGCTCGGCATCACCCGGATATACAATCGCCCGGTCGCCGTTGGCAGTGGTTGGGTCCGTGCCGCACACGGGGTCATGCCGGTTCCCGCCCCGGCCACATCGATCCTGCTAGAGGGGTTGGACGTTGGGCCGAATGGGCCGGTGACGGGCGAAGCCACGACTCCGACCGGGGCTGTGCTTCTGCGAGTGTTGTCTGCCGGCCCGCCGCCGGCTCGGTGGCGGGCGGCGGGTGGCGGGGCCTGGGGGGCGGGTGGCCGCAACCCCAAAGACTACCCCAACGCGCTGAGGCTGATCCTTGCTACGGCGGCGCTCGAAGCTGGCGAGGTGGTCTTACTGTCCACGGACCTGGACGATCTCAGCCCGGAGTTTCTGGATCCGCTGCGCGAGGCGCTCTTTCTGGCAGGTGCGCTCGACGTACAATTGTGGACCACTCAGATGAAGAAGGGGCGGACAGGCTTCCGGGTGGAGATAACCGCCGCCCCGGCCGAAGCCGACAAGGTTGCCGAAGCGCTGTTCCGTCACAGTACCACGGCGGGCATTCGTCGCTATAGTGCGGAGCGGGTGACATTAGCCCGCCGCGAGGTCGAGGTGACGACAGCCGACGGATCAGCTGTTCGCGTCAAGGTGCTGGACGGGCCCGATGGACCCAGAGTGAAGCCGGAATATGAGGATGTCGCTGCGCTGGCCCGCCGAACTGGCAGGCCGGCCCATGAGGTGGCAAGGGACTTGCAATCCCGGGCTCTCCGTCTGGTGAGCGCCGATAATGCCGGGCCGGTGGCCCCGAAAAAGGAGTCATAAAGCGTGAAAACGAGAATCCTGTCTGCCGCGGTCCTGTTCCTGTCCTTCCGCGGCGCGCCGGTAGTCGCTCAAACCGTTCTCAACGATCGTGTCGCCAAGGCGATGCCATCCAAATACACTCCCCCAAACTGCGGCCTCAAGGCCGGCCACTTCAAAGTCCAGAGCGGGGCGACCTACCTGAAAACCGGCATCGAGACCCCGGTGCCGGAAAATCAGGTGCGAGCACTGGCCAACGGCAGGAGAGTGCTTCTCGAGGCGCTGGAGCAGAACAAGCAGGAAAAAAATGCGGCCCTCTGGTACTATCTCGGACGGATCTACCTGCAGCAGGGCGACATCACCGGGGCGGACACTGCATTGACGAAAGCCGAGGCACTCGCACCGAAGTGCAAGAAGGATATCAGCGAGGTGCGCTATAACGCCTGGGTCCCGCTGGTAAACGCGGGCATGGGCTTCACCAAGGAAGAGAAACACGACTCGGCGCTCGCGCTGTACCGCCAGTCGAACACCATCTATCGGGACAAGCCGCTCGCCTTCCTGAATGCCGGAGTGGCCTTCGCCAATGCAGGCCAGGCCGACAGTGCGATGCTCTACTTCCAGAAGGCATCCGAGATCGCCGAGCAGACCAACGCGGTGGAGGATCGCAATCTGGCCACCCGGAACTGGGGCGCGCTGCTTCAGCAGGCCGGCCGTCATAAGGAAGCGGTACCGGTTCTCGAGAAGTATGTCGCCTGGGTGCCGGGCGATGTGGACGTGAAGCGCGCGCTCGCTGCTTCCTATCGCGCCACCGGTCAAACCGACCAGGCACAGGCCATCGAGAAGGAAGTCGGAGCCGCCCCGGCAGCCGCAGGTCCGGCGGCCTCGGCTGCCAGTACTCAGATGAGTGCGGCCATCACACTCTACAACGCGAAGAAATACGGCGAGGCAGCAGCGGCGTTCGAGCAGGTCATCGCGACCGAGCCTTATAATCGTGACGCGCTGTACGGCCTGGCCAACGCCTATATCGGACTCAAGAGTCCCAAGCTGGCCTCCATCACAATCACCGAACTCAATCCGCAGTTTCTCGAGCCCGACTATCCGTTTGAATGGGCTGGCGTCTATGCGTTACCCGCCGGCCCGCACACGCTCACTATCGGCCACGCGCCGGGCGAGGAGCACGACCACGATCATGAAGGCCACGATCACAGCGACCACGACCATCATCACGGCCACAACGAAAACGAACTCGACGTCGTCGTCATGCCCGTGAAATCCCTCGCCGAGGCCGACCTCAACGCCGCGCGCGA
>JBDTUV010000407.1:0-2945 GCA_040007575.1 Gemmatimonadales bacterium | reverse complement strand
GTCGAGGTCCAGCGCCCACCCGAAGAGTACGAGAGTGCCAATCAGGCCGACGACCGCGCCCAGCGTGCGCGACAGCTTTGTCATTGCCTGATTGCCCGTTGGGGTGGGTCCAGCAGCGCGCGAACTCGATCGGCGAGGGTACGGGTGTCGACCGGCTTTGGGATGTAGTCGGTGAAGCCTGCGGCGAGCGCCTGCTCCCGGTCTCCCACCATGGCCTGGGCAGTCAGAGCAACCACCGGAATCGATGCGGTCGCTGGGTTGGCCTTGAGACGCTCGAGGACGGCATAGCCGTCGAGTCCCGGCAGGCGAACATCCAGAAGAATGAGCGCGGGATTGAGCTCTGATGCGGCTGCGAGCCCCTCCTGCCCCGTGCGGGCCTCCACGACCCTCATGCCGGCCGTGATCAGGATGTCTCGCACGAGCTCGAGATTGAGAGTATTGTCTTCGACTACCAGGATGGTTGGGATCATCAGTTCTGATGGTCCCCTTCCGTAAGGGCTTGCCGGACCACGCTCATCATCTCGTTCAGGGTGAAGGGTTTTTCGATCGTCAACACGGCGCCCAGCATCATGGCGTTGCCGAGCAGATCGAGCCGCTTGGTCTGACCGCCACCCGACATCGCGATGATGCGCATTCCGGGACTGTGGGACAGGAGCTCGAGGATGGTCTCGATCCCGTTCTTCTCGGGCATGTGAAGGTCGGTAATGACGAGGTCGCCGCCATGGTCACGCCACAGGCGAAGAGCTTCCACCCCATCTCGAGCCTGGATGACTTGGTACCCTTCTCGGCTCAGGAGGATATGAAGCGCGCGGCGGATGCCGGGGTCGTCATCGACGATCAGTATCCGCTGCCCCAGTGCTGAGTCCATCTGGTCTCCCTGATGCTGATCGAGCCGCTGAAGATTTCTCGGATCCAATTGGCGCTCGAGCAGGTCCCGGGCCATGGGCCAAGGCTAAGCAGGTCAGCAGGTTGGCAATTTGGAAGCGCCTGATTTGGGCGGTGGGCTGCCAATCCATCGCGGAATTCAGTGGAGGGACACCCAGAAGGCCACCCTGCGGTCGTCATTTCGAGCGCCAACGTCATTTTCTGGTCACCCCCTTCCGCCCTTGGCGGAGACGCGTCGCCACAAGCACTTAAATTCACAAGCACCTATGGTGTTGCGTTCTTTGACGATCGCTGACTAGATCTGAACTGCCACCTTACCGATAACTGATTGCCTTAAAAGAGATTACGTTTACTGCTATCGTGGCCCGCAGTGTGCTTTTAAGGATACCGAGTCGGGACCCTAACCCTGGAGACCTTGTGAGTGCATCGCGGCAGGTAATCAGCCAGACCGTTCGGACGTTAGCCGCCATCGGGATGGCGGTGCTTGCCACCCCGCGGGTGGCCCAGAGCCAGGTAGGGCTCACCTCCGGCATGGCGCAGGTTGCGCTGGTGGCCCGCATCGCCCCGCGGGGCTCGATCCAGGGTGTGAGCGCTCAGCGGGAGACCGGCCGGACAGGAACCCTCCGGGAGGCCTCCGTAACCGTCCGCGTGTCGGTCAACACCGGCTACCAGCTCCTCGTCAGGGCGGCGGGTGCGCCGACCTCGCGGATCTGGGTCCGGGCGGTGACTGGTGAATTCCAGGAGCTGACCGCTGGTTCGCCGGTAACGGTCGCGCGGGACACACGTTGCGCCGGGCAGTGGGAGCGCGAGGTACACTACCGAATCGAGAGCTCAGGGCCCGACGACGCAGCGTCCAATGCCCTGCCGGTACGCTATGAGATTGCAATAAATCCGACGTTGTGAACGGCGGATCAATCGGACAACTGAAACTCTCCCTTCCACGCGCTGCTAACTTCGGCCGGAACCACCCTTCGCCAGCACGCGGGCTACGGTTTGGGAAAAGGTACGGATGTCGATCGGTTTCGAGATGTAGCCGTCAAACCCAGCCGCCAGCACCGCCTCTTTGTCCCCCCTCATCGCCTGGGCCGTTAGCGCCACAGTGGGGATGTGCGCCGTCCGGGGATCCTCCTTGAGCTGTCGGAGAGCAGCGTAGCCGTCGATTCCTGGCAGCCGGAGATCCATCAGGATGAGGGCTGGTGGCGCTTCCCGGGCCAGACGCAACCCTTCCTCCCCGCTCTGAGCCTGGCTGATCAAGTAGCCCTCTGCGGCCAGCAAGTCGGTGGCGAGCTCGAGGTTTAGGGCGTTGTCCTCAACGATCAAGATCGTCGCCCTGGATGTGTTCATGCCCGCTCTCTACCCTCTCTTTCCTTGGGTCGGACACATCCGCGCCAGCTCCCGCTTCTTCCGCACTCAGTTCCTTGACCGTGAAGATGAGAATCGGGATCTCTCGAGACTCAGGATAAGCCCGGAGCTCCCGCACGACGTCGAAGCCGCTCGCTTCCGGCATCAGGAGATCCAACACGATGAGGCCCGGCCGCTCGGCCCGCGCCCGGTCGATCCCCTCGCGGCCGCCACCGGCCGTCAGGACCCGGAATCCCTGGGTCAGAAGGATGTCCGTGACGAGCTCGACAACCTGCGGGTCGTCCTCTACCACGAGCACGAGTGGGGCCTCCCCCTTCAGCTCCACGGCCCCGTCGTGGGCAGCAATGGCGTCTAACCCCTCTGCTATTCCGGCAAGCGGGAGGGCAAATCGAAAGACGCTGCCTTTCCCCAATTCGCTCTCCACCCAGATCCAGCCGCCGTGCAACTGGACGAGCTTCCGAGATAACGCCAGCCCCAGCCCGGTGCCTTGCTGGATTCGGCTGTACTCGGAATCCACCTGCTCGAACTCGCCGAAGATATAGGCGAGTTCGCCTCTGCTGCTGAGGACGGGTGAGTTCACCGGGCTCCAGAACCGTTCCTCAAAGCCACCGCCCTCCAACTCGGGACGGCGAATGTCGTATTTCTGCACGGCCATGGTATCGGGCGCCCGGTTCTGCCGAACTCGATCCAACGACGCC
>JBDTUV010000406.1:0-2964 GCA_040007575.1 Gemmatimonadales bacterium | reverse complement strand
TTGCATGAGCGTATTCCCTCCTGGCGGTGCGGAGGAGACAGGTTTGTGCCTTGGGGGTGTGCGATTCGTGGGGGGAGGTGCAAGCGACGTGCCCAAATGGCCCAAAACACTTGCACCTTGAGTTAGCGGTTTGGGAGCAGCGGAGTTGACGACTGCCGCAAGGAGCCGCCCGCTGCGGCCGACTGGAGGAGTCGCCATGCATCGCGACCGCGTTGCTGCGAACTGCCGTCCCCGGCTATTTGCGAGTGACAGCTATTGCAGCCAGAGGTCGTTAAGTGCCTTCATTTATTAGTGGGTGCAATATTCATACAGCAGAGGGCACACTCATCGCCGGCAAGGGTCTCGTCGGCAACGCCGACCAGGGCCGCCGCCGTCAGGTGACGATCATCGAGCAGGAGGTCTGGGACGGCTTGATGCGGCAGCTGGACGCCTCGATCTCGCCCGCCGCTCGCCGGGCGAACCTGCTGGTCAGCGGGATCCGGTTGGCGGAGAGCCGCGACCGGGTGCTGCGGATCGGAGCGTGCCGGCTTCGCATCGGCGGCGAGACGAGGCCATGTGAGCGGATGGATGAGGCCCTCGATGGGCTTCGCGCCGCACTCGAGGTGGGCTGGGGCGGCGGCGTGTTCGCCGAAGTCCTCGATGACGGCGAGATCAGCGTGGGTGACCGGGTGGTCTGGGAAGAGCTGTCATCCTGAACGGAGTGAAGGATCGCCCTGCATCCCCCCCCGATCCTTCGCTGCGCTCAGGATGACAATGCTAGCTCCACGCCTTCATTTTCTTTGCCTTGGCCCTCACGAACGAATAGTTCAGCGCCGGTAGCGAGTTCTGGTTCGCCACCTTCTGGAACAGCTCGCCCGCCTTAGCCTCGTCTCCCTTCTCTTGATACGCTAGCGCCATCCGATACAGGGTGTAGGTGTTCTGTTGGTTCCCCTGGCTCAGCTCCGCAATCGCCTGGTCGAAGTTCTTCTCCGCCAATGCGATGGTCCCGGCCAGCTCGTGGGCCTGGCGCGTCTGGGCATCGTTCTTCTTGGCCGTGGCGCCTTTCATGTATGCCCAGGCGTACTGCTTCGCCCCAGTCAGGTCCCCGGCGCTAACGGCTACCCGCCCCAGATTGTACTGGTGCACCAGCTTGCTGTTCTCCTTCACTTCCTGCGACAGGTCCGACTGCTGGACCAGCTCCAGCGCCTGGAGGTACCGCTTCCGGGCGTCCTCGAGCTTGCCGGCCTCCAGCAGCACGTCGCCGATGGCCACGACATCTGCCGACATGGCCGCGGCATCGTGGATCTTCTCGGCCACCGCGTACTCCTTCTTCAGCTCACCGGCCGCCTGCTCCAGCTTCCCTTCGTCGGCGTAGATCACCGCCGCGGCGAACAGCGCACCGCGGCGGTCACCGTCATTCCGGGCCGCCTGATGCAGCTTCCAGGTCTCCGCTCGGGCCGCATCGTGCTTGCCCTGGAGCATGAGGTTGGTAGCGATGCCGATGCGTGAGGGCGCGAAGTGGGGATCAGTCGCCAACGCCTTCTGGTACATCGCGATCGACTCATCGAACCGGCCCATCTTCATCAGCAGCTCAGCATACGAGTCGTAGGGATTGGGATCGCCTGGTATCAGCTCGATGTACTTCTTGAACGCGCGCTCCGCCTCGCCGAATGCTCCCACCTGCCGCTCGGCGTAACCGAGAAGGTTGTAGGCCGGTGCGAAGTCGGGCGCCACCTCGACCGCCTTCCGATACTCCTGGATTGTCTTGGGCATGTCCTGCTGCCCGAAGTACGCCCCGGCGAGCAGGAAGTGGGCTCGCTCGTCGCGGGGATAAGCGGCAACCAGTCGCTCGTAATAGTCTCGCTGGGCCTTCGTGTCGGCGTTGGCACCGGCCTCCAGGCCGAGGATCATCAGTCGCTCGCCTTCCGAAGCCCTGTCGGCCAGGGCGGCTGCCTGTTTCACGTGCTCGAAGAAATCCTTGGCCGTGGGTGCACTCAGCGCCAGGCTGTAATGCGCCAGGGCAAACTTGGGATCCTTGGCGGTGGCCTGCCCCAGGAACTGGCGGGAGTCGTGACCCCGAAGATTCTCGGCCAGGGTGCGGCCCTTGATGTATTGCGCTCGTGCTTCATCCGATGAGGTGGTGATAGGGATCTTGCCGTCACCCTGCCCTGCCGCCGACCCGTACCCGGCGAGCGAGGCCAGGATGGCACCGGCCAGCACCGCACGCGACCGTTGCGACATGTAACCTCCAGCGATTGAGAGATGGATTTGTCTGCGATGGCCCCTATGAGGCTCTACTCCGGGGCTATTGGAAAAGATTCAGAGCGAGACCGCCCCTGATGCGACTTGAGACGTTCGGGGATACTTTCTCCCCATGTCAGACCTCCTCGCCGCGCGCTCACAGATGGCGGTGTCCCTCGCCTTCCACATCATTTTCGCGGTCATCGGCATCGCCTTGCCGGTCCTCATGGTCATCGCCGAGCGGCGCTGGCAGAAGACCGGCGACGGCATCTACCTCGAGCTGGCCAAGCGCTGGTCGAAGGGCGCCGCGATACTTTTCGCCGTCGGCGCCGTGTCGGGGACCGTGCTGTCCTTCGAGCTGGTCCTGCTCTGGCCTGAGTTCATGAAGTTCGCCGGTGCGATCATCGGGATGCCGTTCTCCCTGGAGGGGTTTGCCTTCTTCACCGAAGCCATCTTCCTGGGGATCTATCTTTACGGCTGGGACCGGATCTCTCCCCGGGCGCACATCTGGTCCGGTGTGGCCGTGGCAGTGAGCGGCACGGCCTCGGGGGTTTTCGTAGTTACCGCCAATGCCTGGATGAACTCGCCGGCCGGGTTCGAGCTCATCGGCGGCCAGGTAACGAACGTCGATCCCATCGCGGCCATGCTGAACCCGGCGGCATTCCAGCAGACGTTGCACATGACGCTGGCCGCGTTCGCCGCCACCGGCTTCGCGGTCGCCGGCATCCACGCGTTCCTGCTGCT
>JBDTUV010000405.1:0-2966 GCA_040007575.1 Gemmatimonadales bacterium | reverse complement strand
GCCCGGCGTTCCAGTTCGTTTCACCTGTTTGCAGCGTCGTCGCCGTCATGGCGGCGGCGCTGTGTCGTAAGAACGGAGCACCACGGAAGCACGGAAGACACGGAAGGTCCACGGAAAAACCCCAGGATCACTGCAGGTAATCTTTTGATTCTGTGGGGTGGAGGGGCAACCTTCAGTGCATCAGACCACGAGAGGTACTACAGCAGCAGTTCCGTGCTGCTTTCGTGTCTTCCGTGTTTCCGTGGTGGGCTCTTGCCGAAACTGAAGGAGCGATCCCGATGCTGAATCGTCTGGCCTGCACTGCGCTGTTGGTAGTGTCCCTCAACGTCGCCTGCGCGGCTCCAGGTCAAGCTCCGGCCCTGGCCACGGCGCCCGACACCTCATGGGTCGCTCGCAGCGCCCTGTATGAGGTCTTTGTTCAGGACTTCTCGCCGTCGGGCAACTTTAGGGGGGTGATCGACGGGCTCGATCGGATTCCGTCATCCGGGGCGAACGTCATATGGCTGATGCCGATCTACCCCATCGGCGCCCTGAACCGGAAGGGGTCACTGGGGTCGCCGTATGCGGCGAGAGACTACCGCGCCATCAATCCCGCCTACGGCAACACTGCGGACTTCCGGGCGCTGGTGCAGGCGGTGCATGAGCGCGGGATGAAGATCATCCTCGATTGGGTGCCGAACCACACGTCGCCCGACCATCCCTGGGTCAAAGAGCATCCCGATTACTACATCCGCAACGAGCGCGGCGAGCCGAGCGTGCCGCGCGACGATAAGGGCAAGTTGACCGACTGGACCGACGTGGTGCAGCTCGACTACAAGAATCCGGCTGTTCGGCGCGAGATCGTTGCCGCCATGAAGTATTGGCTGCAGGAGTTCGGCATCGATGGTTTCCGGGTGGATGTCGCGGGGTTCATCCCCTACGACTTCTGGCGTGAGGCCGTGCCGGCGGTGCGAGCCACCGTCCCGCGACGGATCCTCCTCCTCGCCGAATGGGGCGATCTCGAGATGCACCGGCTAGGCTTTGACCTCACCTACGCCTGGGATTCCTACGACCATCTCAAGGCGGTCTGGCAGGGTGCGCCGGCATCCACCTTCATCGACAGCGAGCTGGTGGACATGCAGGCCATGCCCCAGGGTGGTATGCGGATGCGCTTCACCACCAACCACGACAAGACGGCCTGGGACGACCCGCCGGTGACGATTTTCGGCCGCGGGGCTGGGGCGCGGGCGGCCTTCGTGGCGGTGGCGCTGCTGCCGGGGCGGCCGCTGCTCTACAACGGACAGGAGGTCGAGAGCCCGCAAAAGCTCGGTCTCTTCGAGCGCGAGCCCATCAAATGGGATCAGCCCGAGGCGGCCCAGGCTCGTGCCTTCTATGCTGCGGTTCTGAAGTTGGCCCGGACCGAGCCGGCGTTCATCTCGGGAGACTTCCGTCCAGTCCAGACTAGCGCCCCACGCGATGTGATCGGCTACCGCCGCGGCGACGTGGTCGTACTGGTGAACGCCCGGCAGCGCGGGGTAAAGGTCGCCGTAACCGGGTTTAAGATAGATGGTTCACGCGATCTCCTCTCGCACAACGCTCTGCCCGGCGACACCATCGCACTTCCAGCTCATGGAGCGGTGGTGTTGAAGCGCCCCTGAGGCAACTGCACACCAGGGCAAAGCAACTGCGCACCACGGAAGCACAGAACACGGAAGGCTCCCTATAGCACCGCAAGCTCACCGCAGTATTCTTTTTGATGTTGTGGGTGGGGCGGCAACCCTCAGTTGATCAGAAGGCGAGAGGTACTGCGCTGACACTTCCGTGCAGCTTTCGTGTCTTCCGTGTTTCCGTGGTGAGCTTTTTCATCGTCGCCGCGCCGACGCTGTCCGCCGCTCAGCGGCAACGCCTCTCCATGGACCCGGGCTGGCGCTTCACGCTCGGTGATCTCGCGGGAGCCCAGCAGCCGTCATTTGATGATCACCGGTGGCGCTCACTGGACCTGCCGCACGACTGGAGCATCGAGGGGACACCGCTCGAGGATGCTCCCGGCGGCGGCGGGGTGGGCTACTTCCCCGGAGGCACCGGCTGGTACCGGAAGACGTTTCGATTGCCGGCGGGCGCGCGTGGCCGGGCGGCGTGGCTCGAGTTCGATGGCGTCTACATGAACAGCGACGTCTGGGTCAACGGCGTGCACCTGGGCAACCGGCCCAACGGTTACGTCAGCTTCGCGTACGATGTCACGGAGCACCTGGTGCCGGGCGTGAATGTGGTGGCCGTACGGGTGGACAACGCGCGACAGCCCAACTCCCGGTGGTATACCGGCAGCGGCATCTACCGCCACGTCTGGCTGACCGTCGTGGACCGGTTACACGTGGGCCACTGGGGAACCTACGCGACTACCCCGCGCGCCGACTCCGGGGGCGCGGAGGTTGTGGTCCGGACGCGGGTGGAGAACGGCTACGCCGCGCCGCGCCGGGGCGTGCTCCGCTCGATGGTGGTGGATAGCGCCGGCCGTGAGGTCGCGCGGGGGGAGACCCCGTTCTCGCTGGCTGCCGGCCAGAAGGTCGAGCTCGAGCAGCAACTGCTGGTGGAGGCGCCGCGGCTCTGGTCGGTGGAGGCCCCGCACCGGTACACTCTTCGCTCAGAAGTGAGGGACGGCGACCGCGCCGCTGACGTGGTCACTACGATGTTCGGCATCCGCAGCATCGCGTACGACAAGGATCGCGGCTTCCTGCTCAATGGCCGGCGGGTCAAGATGAGGGGGGTGAACATGCACCACGAGGCGGGCGGGTTGGGAGCGGCAGTGCCGGAGCAGCTCTGGCTGCGCCGGCTCGAGGCCCTGAAGGCCATGGGGGCCAACGCCATCCGCACCTCGCATAACCCGCCCGCCCCAGAGTTTCTCGACCTGTGCGACCGGCTCGGCTTCCTCGTCATGGCGGAGGCGTTCGACGAATGGACCATGGGCAAGGTGCCCGAGGGCTACCACA
>JBDTUV010000404.1:0-2971 GCA_040007575.1 Gemmatimonadales bacterium | reverse complement strand
CACCGACACCAACGACATCGGCGTCCTCTATCCCCTGCTCCGCCTCATGAGCGAGCGGCTCGGCCGCCGGCTCCGCCGGCGCGGACTCACCGCGGGACGGCTTTGGGTGGAAGCAACCTACGCCGACTATACCTCCGGTGCCCGCGCGGTGCCGCTCCGGGCGGCAATGCTCGACGCCGAGCTCTGGGACGCCGCCCGCCGAGCCTTTGTGCTGGCCAACAGCAAGCGGCTGGCGGTGCGGGCAGTGGCGCTGACCCTGGACCGGCTGATGGAGGCGGAGGCGCAGCTGGATTTATGGGTGGGTAAGACGGTAAGCGGGGAAGCGGGTAAGCAACAGCACACCAACGAGGCATCTTCTGCCGCACTTCAGCAGACCGTCGATCACATCCGCACCCGCTACGGCAGCCGGGCTGTGCACGGTGGCCCTCTTACCTCTCACTTCTCACCTCTCACTTCTCACCATTCCACCACGATCTTCCCGAAGGTCGCATTGCCTTCCATGACCCGATGCGCGTCGGCCAGCTGAGTCATCGGATAGGTCCGCTCCAGCACCGGACGCAGGGGTGCACCTTGCTCCGGCCTCGGCTCGAAGAGCGGCAGCATGCGCTCGGTAAACTCGCGCACCAGCGGGATCCGCTCCTCCAGCCCCCGTGTCCGCATCATCGTACCGACGACCTCCAGCCGTTTGCGGAGGATCGGCGCCAGGTCGGCTTCGGTGCCGCTGCCGGCCAGGAAGCCAAGCATGATCAAGCGGCCGCGTGGCGCCAGCACCGCCAGGTTATCCGCGAAGGAAGGACCGCCGAGAACATCCAACACCACGTCGACCGGTTCTCCCACGGCGTCGCGGAAGGGCGTCCGGCTGGTGTCGATTCCGATATCGAGTCCGTAAACCAGAGCCCGCGCGAGCTTGTCGCCACTGCGGGATGTGCCCAGCACCGAGGCGCCGAGATGCTTGGCAATCTGAGCCGCCGCAGTGCCCACACCGCTTCCCACCGCGTGGATCAGTACCCGCTCGTTGGCCTGCAGGCGGCCCCGCGTCACCAGCGCATCGTATGCCGTCAGGAACGCCTCCGGGATGGCCGCCGCTTCGGCGTACGACAACCCCGCGGGGATCGGAAGCGCCTCGTCCTGGTGCACCACCACGAACTCGGCCTGCGCACCGCCGCCTACGAGCCCCATCACCCGGTCGCCTACTTTCCAGCGGGTGACACCCGGCCGCACGGCTTCGACTTCACCCGCGTACTCGAGCCCAGGAATGTTCGCCGGCCACCCGTGCGGCGCCGGATATTGGCCGCGCCGCTGGATCAGATCGGCCCGATTCAACCCCGCGGCATGAACCCGCACCCGTATGTGATCGGGCCGGACCTCGGGCTTGGGCACTTCGCCGATGGTGATGACCTCGGGACCGCCGGCTCCCTCGTAGATCACTGCGCGCATGGTTGGCTGTGGGCTATGGGCTATGGGCTATGGGTTGCTGCGCGAACGAGTATGAAAGATGAGCATTGCCAGTGAACGTAACTAGAAACATGAGAACCCAGTGAATCACCAATGACCCATAGCCCATGGTTGGCTATGAGGCTACGGGCTATGGGCTGTGGGCTGTGGGCTGTGTGCGAACACCAATGACCAATGTCCCATAGCCCATAGCCCATTAGCCCCTAGCCCCTAGCCCATAACTTCCTATGGCGCAGACATACTGTGATGCCGCACCCGGTCACGAATGGCATGGGCCCTACCACGAACGGGAGTACGGCTTCCCGCTGGAGGGCGATGCCAAGCTGTTCGAGCGGCTGGTATTGGAGATCAACCAGGCCGGTCTCTCCTGGCTCACCACTCTCAAGAAGCGGAAAGCTTTTCAGCAGGCGTATGGTGGTTTCGACCCGGAGGTGGTGGCAGCCTATGGCAATGCCGACCGTGCTCGTCTACTTGCCGATCCCGGCATCATCCGTAACCGGCTGAAGGTGGACGCTGCCATTGAGAACGCTCGCCGCATCCTGGAGCTCCGCAGCACGCACGGATCATTCGCCGGCTGGCTCGCGGCACACCACCCACGGAGCAAGGATGAGTGGGTCAAACTCTTCAAGAAGACCTTTCGCTTCACCGGAGGCGAGATCGTGGGCGAGTTCCTGATGAGCATCGGTTACCTGCCCGGTGCGCACGCTCCGAGCTGCCCGGTGTATTCCCGGATTCTCGAGCGGCACCCAGCCTGGTTTAACGAGAAAGCGTGAGCGGGAAACAAACAACGTGAGCGGTGAGCGGGAGAGACCTTTTTCATTCGAGCCAATGAGAAATCGCGATGACCGGTCGATGAACCCGACCCAGGTTGCTGGCCCCGCAGGGGTCATGGCTGTGGACGATGGCGGAAGTGGGGGCCTGCCGGTGGTGTTGGTGCACTCGCTCGCCGGAAACTCCACCCATTGGTCGAGGCAGCTCGCGCATCTACGCCGAACCCGTCGGGCAGTCGCTCTGGATGTGCGGGGGCATGGCCGGTCGGAGCGGCCCAGCAATGGTGACTACACCATAGCGGGCATGGCAGGCGACGTGGCTGCGGTAGCCGATACGCTGGGTCTCGACCAGTTCGTGCTGGTGGGCCACAGCATGGGCGGCGGAGTGGCACTGGCGTACGCCGGTGCTCACCCGGACCGCGTGGCGGGACTGTTCCTGGTAGACCCGATCGGCGATGGCAAGCAGATCCCTCCGGCCGAGGCGAAAGCCTATCTCGCCGGGTTCGAGTCCAACTATGACAGCACCAGCCGGGGATACTGGACCACCGTCGCCGGACCGGACAGCGGGATTCGGAAGCGGTTGCTCGCCGATCTCGAGGCGACGCCACAGGAGGCAGTTGTGCAGGTGCTGCGCGATCTGATGCAGTTCGATCCCGATCCGGCGCTCGCACGATACAAGGGGCCCAAGCTGTCGATCGTCACACCGCACAACGACATGCCCTCCAGCCTTCATCGTCTGGGGAAGG
>JBDTUV010000403.1:0-2975 GCA_040007575.1 Gemmatimonadales bacterium | reverse complement strand
TCGGAGCCAAGATTCACCAGTGCGACCATCAGCTCGCCCCGGTAGTCGCTGTCGATGGTGGCCGGGGTGTTCGGCAGCGTGATTCCGTGCCGCAGCGCCAGGCCTGACCGGGGTCGCAGCTGGCATTCGTACCCCGCCGGCACCGCGATGCTGAAGCCGGTCCGAAAGAGCTTTCGCTCCAACGGAGCCAGCTGACCGTCTTCGGCGCTGGCCAGATCGTAGCCCGCGGAGCCCGGCGTGGCAGGGCTGGGTAGCGGGAGCCCTTCAGCGTGGGGCAAGCGGGCGATCAGGACCTCGACTACCGCCTCGGACAGGACCCGCTCAGACAACGGTGTTGACGTCGGTCAGAGGAAGGTGGAATGCTTCGGCCACCCCCGGGTACACCACCTTACCCTCCACGACGTTCAGGCCGAGCCTTAAGGCATTATTGGACTTGCACGCCGCACGCCACCCGAGCTTGGCGAGCTTAAGTCCGTATGGCAGCGTAGCATTGGTGAGGGCGAGGGTGGAGGTCCGGGGGACGCCGCCCGGCATATTTGCCACGGCGTAGTGCAGAATGCCGTCTACGAAGTAGGTGGGGTTCTCGTGGGTGGTGGGCTTGATGGTCTCGACGCACCCGCCTTGGTCGACTGCTACGTCCACAATGACCGACCCCGGCTTCATCAGCTTGAGGTCAGCTCGCTTGACCAGGTGGGGGGCCTTGGCACCCGGCAGGAGCACGGCACCCACCACCAGATCCGCCCGGCGGATCGCGTCCAGGATGTTGTGGCGGTTAGAGTAAACGGTATCGACGTTGGCGGGGAGCACGTCATTGAGGTAGCGCAGCCGGTCCAGGGAAATGTCCAGGATCGTTACGTGGGCCCCGAGACCGGCGGCCATCTTGGCGGCATTGATGCCCACCACCCCGCCTCCGATGATCGCAACCTCACCGGGAGCGACGCCAGGCACCCCGCCCAGCAGGATACCGCTGCCGCCGAACACCTTCTCGAGATACTTGGCGCCTTCCTGCACCGCCATCCGTCCGGCCACTTCCGACATCGGCGTGAGCAAGGGCAGCTCGCCACTCTCGAGCTGAACGGTCTCGTACGCGATGGCCACCGCCCCGGACTCGATCACCGCGCGAGTGAGATCCTCGGCCGCGGCGAAGTGGAAGTAAGTGTAGATCACCTGGCCCCGCCGCATCCGCGGCCACTCGACCGCGATCGGCTCCTTGACCTTCATGATCATTTCGGCGCGCTGCCATACTTCGTCGGGAGTAGGCAGAATGGTCGCGCCAACGCTCCGATAGACGTCGTCAGAAAATCCGCTTCCTGCCCCGGCCCCCTGCTCCACGAATACCGAGTGTCCCGCCGCTCCGAGAGCCTCGGCTCCGGCAGGTGCCAGCGCGATGCGATTCTCGTTGGTCTTGATCTCCTTGGGGACGCCGATCTTCATCGATGATCTCTTGGTCGCGGTGATTGTCGTGCCGGTAGGGGCGCACCGTGGTGCGCCCGCGAACCGGGACGGAGGGGAATGGGCGCACCACGGTGCGCCCCTACAGCTCTACGCTCCGGGCCCCAAACGTACAACGGTCTGCCGCTCCGGAGCGAAGAACTCGCTCGCCACGTCAGCGACCTCCTCCGAGGTAACGCCGTCGATCTCAGTCAGCATCTCGTCCAGGGGCCGATAGCGGTCATCATGCAGAATGAAGCCCGCCAGCCGGCCCATGCGAGCCGCCGGGCTCTCCAGCGAGAGCATCACCTGACCCTTGAGCTGCTGTTTTCCGTTCGCCAGCTCGAGCGGCGGCAGGCCCTCACGGGCCAGTCGGGCATACTCTGCCTGGATCGCGTCCACCGCACGGTCGGCGGTGCCCGGCTGAGTGCCCACGTAGACGCCGAGCTGACCCGAGCCCTGATAGAAGTGCTTATAGGCGAAGATCGCGTAGGCCAGCCCCAGCTCTTCACGCACCCGCTGAAAGAGCCGGCTGGACATGCCGCCCCCGAAGACGTTCGTCAGGATCGCCAACGAGAAGCGGCGCGGATCGCGGAGCGGGAAGGTGTCGGTGCCGAAGACGATATGGGTCTGCGCGGTGTCACGGTCCTCGGTCCGGCAGGCGCCCCGAACGGCCGGGGCCGGCGTCACCGGCGCCCGGGGCGACTCGCGACCGGTTCCCTCGAACCAGCCCTCACGCTCGAGGACGGCGAGCAGCTGATCGTGGTTGACGCGTCCAGCCGCGGCGATCACGCAGTTTCCACGGTAGTAGCCGCTCCGGTGCAGGACCTTGAGATCCTCGGCGGAGAGGGTCGCCAGTGATTCCGGGGTTCCGAGGATGGAGTATCCGTATGGGTGCTCGGGCCAGAGCGTCTCGGCGTGGAGCTCGAAGACGAGGTCGTCCGGCGTATCGGCGACCCCGCTGATCTCCTCCAGGATCACATTGCGCTCTGGCTCCAGGTCGCCCTGGCGCAGGAGCGGATGGCGAACCAGGTCGGTGAGAATCTCGATCGCCAGAGGCACATCGGCGTCGAGCACGTGAGCTTGATAGCTGGTGTAATCACGTCCGGTGAAGGCATCCAGTCCGCCGCCCCGGATCTCCAGGTCGAGAGCCAGCTCCTGGGCGGTCCGGCGCTCCGTGCCTTTGAAGACCATGTGCTCCAGCAGATGGGAAATCCCCAGCTGGATGCGAGGCTCGTGGGCGCTGGCGGTACGGACGTAAATACCCACTGCGGCCGAACGGACGCCTGGTAGTGTCTCAGTGAGAACGACCAGTCCGTTCGGCGCAGTGGTCCGGCGCAACCCTTCGTCGAGCTCAACCGTTTCCACGAAGGGCTAGTCCCTGGGCAGGAGCGCCTTCCGGGAAAGCTTCATGCGGCCGCGGTCGTCCACCTCGAGCAGTTTGACCTGGACGATGTCGCCTTTCTTGACCACATCCTCGGTCTTCTCTGTGCGGCCGTGCTGCAGCTCGCTGATGTGGAGCAGCCCTTCGACGCCGGGCATGA
>JBDTUV010000402.1:0-2980 GCA_040007575.1 Gemmatimonadales bacterium | reverse complement strand
GCCGGGCACCGGTCCAGGCCTCCTGCAGGTTGTAAATCCGCTCCCGTTCCTGGAACGACCACAGAAAGGGGGTGAATGCACCGAGATCGATCCCGGTGGTGCCGAGCCAGACGAGGTGAGAGATGATGCGGCTCATCTCGCAGGCGATGACCCGGAGCACCTTGCAGCGCTCGGTGAGCTCCAGGCCCATCATCGCCTCGACGGCTTGCGCCAGGCAAACGTTGTTCGCCATGGGCGACAGGTAGTCGGTGCGGTCGGTCAGCGGGATGATCTGGTTGTAGGGCCGGTATTCCCCCAGCTTTTCGAATCCGGAATGCAGATAGCCGATGTGGGGGATGCAGCGCTTGACTGTCTCGCCCTCGAGCTCGAGCACCAGCCGGAGCACACCATGGGTGGCCGGGTGCTGCGGCCCGATGTTGACCAGCATGCGCTCAGCGCCGAGATCCTCGCGGTACTGTCCGTTCCCTTCGGAGACGCCCAGGGGAACCCGCGTCGGGTAGCCCGCGGCATCCACACCCGGGGTGGCCAGTGCCAACTCAACGGTGCGAAGTGTCATTTCAGGAATCCCCGCTCGCCCTTTGCCAGCCGCTCCCGCATGTCGTTGGGCAGCTCGCCATACGCGTCGGCCAGGGAGAGCTCCTCCAGCGAGTAGTGGGCCTCGGGATTGGCCGCCAGGGCCTGCCTGGTCTGTTCTGCCCGGCTGAAGTGCCCCCGCAGCGGAAAGTCCTTCCGCAGCGGGAACCCTTCGGCATAGGTCTCCCACATGAGGATTCGGCGAAGGTCCGGATGGCCGGCGAAGGTCACGCCGAACATGTCGAATACTTCGCGCTCGAGCCAGTCGGCGCCGCGCCAGAGGTCGTAGACGGAGCGGACCTCCAGAGGGACCCGCTTATCGAGCGCCACCTTGATCCGGAGATCGGCTCTGCGGGCGAGCGAGCGCAGCTGGTAGACCACCTCGAGAGCACGCTCGGGGTCGCGATAGTCCACCGCGGTCACATCGGTGAGGTAGTTGTATTCCTGGCCCGGTGTGTCCCGCAACCAGGCGAGAACGTCGTGCGACCGGTCCCGACTCACGTAGACAATGGTTTGGCCGGATGAGACCAGGTGACGCTCGATGGCGGCGCCGAACTCGGCGCGGAGCGCGGGGACCGATGGGGAGAGCGAGGTCATCGGCTCAGGCGGGAAAGAGGCTGGCATTAGCTGGATCGAGTCTGCTGAACCGAATTTCCGAAGGGCTCGCTCAGCTCGTCTATCCGCTCCGGTCGCAGGAAGAGCCCGGAGGGACCAACCAGCTTTTCGTCACGCAGCGTATGGTCCGCGATAGTCTCCCCCTTGATCTTCTTCTGCAGGAGGAGAATCCCGTATATCAGCCCTTCCGGCCGCGGAGGGCAGCCCGGCACGTAGACGTCGACCGGGATGATCGTGTCGATGCCCTGCACCATCGAATAGTTGTCGAAGATGCCGCCGGTCGAGGCGCAGGCCCCCATCGAGATCGACCACTTCGGCTGGGGCATCTGATCCCAGATCCGGCGGATGACGGGCGCGAGCTTGAACGGCAGACGCCCGGCGCAGATGAGCACATCGGCCTGGCGGGGGGAGAAGCTCATCCGCTCCATGCCGAAGCGGGCCAGATCAAACCGGCTGGCAGCAGTGGCCATGAACTCGATGGCACAGCAGGCAGTTCCGAAGGGCATGGGCCAGAGCGAGTTGGAGCGGGCCCAGTTGGTGAGAAAATCGAGCCGGGTGGTCACCCAATTGGGGGAGACGGCCGAAACCGTGGTGACCTCATCGTCCGGGCTTCCGGCCGCGGGGTTGCTCAATCCCATTGCAATGCTCCCCGCTTCCAGATGTAGACGTACCCCACGGCGAGGACCAGGATGAAGACGAACATTTCGATGATCAGGAGTCCCGAGAGGGCGGTGAGCTGATTGAAGGCCACCGCCCAGGGGATCATGAAGACGGTCTCGATGTCGAACACGATAAATAGCATTGCCACCAGATAAAACTTCACCGAGAACCGCTCCCGAGCGTCGCCCAGTACCGGCATGCCCGACTCATAGGGTGCGATCTTGGTGGCCGTCCGGCGGTAGGTGGACAAGATATGGGACAGGCCCAGCATCAGTATCGCGTTAGCGATAACGAACGCAATGAGCAGCAGGAGCGGGATATACGGCTGAAGCATGAGCGTCAACATCTCGCTTTAGTGAATTTTTTCACTTGTCCCGACGAAATTAACCGCGTTATGGATGTGATTCAACAGGCGGGTAAGCCGGTAGGACGGTAAGGGGGGAAGGAGCAGCCCGAGGTAAGATCCACCAGCTGCCCTGAAACCGTTGCGGAGTCCAACTATATTCCGCCGCTGCTCGGGGGCGGCCTTGCTTACCCGCTTACCCGCGTCCCCGCTTACCCTCTGAGGCCCATGTCCATCAAGTCCGACCGTTGGATCCGCCGCATGGCCCGTGAACATGACATGATCGAACCCTTCGTGGATGGACAGGTACGCGAAGGCGCCATTTCCTATGGCCTGTCGTCCTATGGCTACGACATGCGGGTGGCCCCGGAGTTCCGGATCTTCACCAACGTGCTCTCCATCATCGTGGACCCCAAGCATTTCGATGCCCGCAGCTTCGTCGAGTTCGACGGCGACGTCTGCATCGTACCGCCCAACAGCTTTGCGCTTGCCCGTTCGGTCGAGTACTTCAGGATCCCACGCAACGTGCTCACCATCTGCCTCGGTAAGTCCACCTACGCCCGGTGCGGCATCATCACCAACGTCACCCCGTTCGAGCCCGAATGGGAAGGGCATGTGACCCTGGAGATCAGCAACACTACACCGCTCCCGGCCAAGATCTACGCCAATGAAGGCATCTGCCAGGTGCTCTTCTTCGAGGCCGACGACGACGACGTTTGTCAGACCAGCTACGCCGACAAGAAGGGCAAGTATCAGAAGCAGACCGGGGTGACCCTGCCGAAGCTCTAG
>JBDTUV010000401.1:0-2995 GCA_040007575.1 Gemmatimonadales bacterium | reverse complement strand
CGGGCGACCGGGTGAGCGTAGGGCCATTCACCTTCGAGGTGGTCGAGATGGAGGGGCGGCGGGTGAAGACCATCCGCCTCCACGGACCCAAGCCGGAGGAAGCGCCGGTCGCCAAGCCGGGCTGATGCCGGCCCTGCTCCCGCGCTCCTCGACGGACCGAGCCCGGGACAGTTACCTTCACGCCTAATGTTCCCCACGTCCATCGCCGCGATTCCTCCAGGCGCCCTCGATCTCACCGGCGAGGCGGTCCGCCGCCGGCGCGCCCTGCAGCGGGCCACCATGGGCGCACTGGAGCAGGCCGGCTATGAGGAGCTGATACCGCCCACATTCGAGTATGAGGACACCTTCGTCCGGGCGGGCGGGCCGGGTGTCGCCGAGCGGCTGGTCCGCTTCCCCGACCGGGATGGCCGAATTCTGGCGCTGCGCTACGACTTTACCGCCAGTCTGGCCCGGGTCGCTGCGACGACATTCTCGGCAGCCGACCGAACGCTGCGATTGTGCTACTCCGGAAAGGTGTTCCGGCAGGAGCCGGAGCGAGGTGGGCGTCCTCGTGAAATGCTGCAGGTTGGCGCCGAGTTGCTGGGTCAGGGCGACCTGGCGGCGGATATCGAGATCGTTCGGCTCACCCTGACCTTGCTGGCGGCGGCAGGGCTGAAGGATTTCCAGGTCAACCTGGGGCACGTAGGAGTGCTCGCCGCCGGTCTGGACGCCATCGAGGAGCCGCTGCGTACCGACGTCAGGAGATGGATCGATCGGAAGGATCGCGGCAGCCTGCGCGGGGCGCTCGCAACCTTGTCGGGCGATGCCTGTGCCTTGATGGCTCTTCCGTTCGTCATCGGTCGCCGGGACGCACTGGAAGAGGCGGCCCGGACCGCGCCGCAGGCGTCGCTGCCCGGTCTCAAGCATCTCCTGGCGCTCGACGTGGCACTCACCCCGAAGGAGCGTGCCCACATCGTTTACGATCTCGGCGAAGTGCGCGGGCTGGACTATTACACCGGAATCCACTTCGAGCTCTACATCGCTGGAGCCGGGCGTGCTGCCGGGGCCGGCGGGCGCTACGACGACCTGATGGGCCGCTTCGGCCGGCCGATGCCCGCCGTCGGCGTGGCACTCGACCTCGACACCATCGCCGAGGTGGTCGTCTGAGCCGGATGCGCATTGCTCTCGCCAAGGGCCGCCTGTTCGAGCCGTCGGTAGCTCGGTTCCGCCAGGCCGGGGTGGAGCTCGCGGCGGATTCCGGCCGCAAGCTCCTCATCCCTTCGAGCGACCCATCGATCGAGTTTCTGGTGGTCAAGCCGGGCGACGTGCCGGTCTACGTCGAGTCGGGAGCGGCGGACCTGGGCGTAACCGGCACCGATGTGCTGCGGGAGACGAACGCCGATGTGCTCGAGCCGCTGGAGCTGCAATTCGGCTTCTGCCGCCTGGTCGTGGCGGCTCCCGCCGACGTACACTATCCCGCGCTGCCCGGCGGCGTCACCGCACGCGTCGCCACGAAATATCCTCGCCTGGCCCAGGCTTACTTCGCCGCCGCCGGCCGGCCGGTCGATATCATCGAGGTGGGTGGATCGGTGGAGGTGGCGCCGTTACTCAATCTGTCGCACTGGATCGTCGACCTGGTCGACACCGGGAACACCTTGCGAGCTAATGGACTGGTCGAGCGGGAAACGATCTTGAACTGCGGTGCGGTACTTGTAGCTAACCGTGCGAGCCAGAAACTGAAGCTCGATGCGTACTTGAATTTGATGGAACGGCTCGAGAAGGCAGCCGACTGATTTGGGTGGTAAAGCAACGGTGCGTCAGGCAGGGCGACCAACCCTTGTTCACTCCCTGACCAGACGTGGATAGGAGGAAGAGGAAGGGTCGCGGCAGAAAGTGGTGTCTCCGGAGCGCACGTCAGTGAGCGCTGGGTATAATTGGGATTCTTGTGTCAGAGCGAACTGCAGTGCGCGGAGGAGACCCACTCTGCCGCGGGGCGGCGGTGACCTAGGCCGATCCTTCACTACGCTCCGGGTGACACCGGCTCAGGATGACACCCGTTCGTTCCTGGACGCGAGCCGCACTGCCAGCTCAATAGCCGCCCGCATGCTCGATGCGTCCGCCTTTCCTGTCCCCGCAATGTCCAGCGCCGTGCCATGATCCGGGGACGTGCGCGGGAACGGCAAACCCAGCGTCACGTTCACCGCCCTCCCGAACGCCGCCACCTTGATCGCCGTCATCCCGACATCGTGATACGGGGCGAGCACCACATCGAACTCCCCCCGCATCGCCCGGACGAACACGGTATCCGCCGGCAGCGGACCGGCGGCTCCGAGTGCCGCGGCCGCAGGCCGCAACACCCGCTCCTCTTCGTCGCCGAACAGGCCCGACTCGCCCGCGTGCGGGTTTACCGCGCAGACCGCCAGCCGGGGGCGCTCGATTCCCCACCAGCCTTGCAGTGCCTTGATCACGGTCCTGCCGGTTCGCACCACCCGGTCTACCGTGAGCAGCGCCGGCACGTCCCGAAACGGGACATGGGTCGTGACCAGCACTACCCGAAGCGGAAGGCTCCTGGGGTCACCCGGAGCTTGCTCCGCGGCGAGCATCATGGCCACCTCGACGTCGCCGGCGAGGTGAGCCAGCCATTCGGTGTGACCAGGATAGGTGAAGCCTGCGAGATGGAGAGCGTGCTTGTGGGCGGGTGCCGTGACGATGGCGTCGACTTCGCCACTGAGGGCCAGCTTTACCGCCGCTTCGACGGAATGGCCGGCGATACGGCCCGCGCGGATCAGGCGTTTGCGGTCCGGGTCAAAGTCACCGGTGCCCAGCCCCCATGCCCCGACGGAGACTCTCCGGTGGGCCGGTATCCCGGCGATCTGGTCTTCGGCCCCAACGATCGTGATCTCGGCTGCGAGCGGTTGAGCCAACGCGCGGGCCGCGATCTCGGGGCCGATCCCGCGCGGATCCCCCAGCGTGATGGCGAGCCTAGGACCTGATCTCGACGTAGGTCGCCTTTCGC
>JBDTUV010000400.1:0-2997 GCA_040007575.1 Gemmatimonadales bacterium | reverse complement strand
AGGGCGACAGCTTCGAGTCCAATGCCCGACAAAAGGCCGAGTACTTTGCCCGTCTGAGCTCGATGCCGACCTTTGCCGACGACTCCGGTCTGGAGGTCTTCTCGCTGGGGGGAGCACCGGGGGTGCATTCGAAGCGATGGGCCGCGGCATCGGGAAGCGATGCCGAAATCGATGCCGCCAACAACGCCGAGCTGCTGCGTCGTCTGGCCGGCGCACCGGAAACCAAGCGGTTGGCCCGCTACCGCTGTGTCCTGTTCTACCTGCCCGCATACGGTGCGGTCCCAACGATCTGTCAGGGCGATTGCACCGGGCGAATCCTCGATGTACCGCGGGGGACGAATGGGTTCGGGTACGACCCCTACTTCTTCAGCGACGAGCTGGGGAAAACATTCGGCCAGGCGACCGACGAGGAGAAGGACGCGGTCAGCCATCGTGGGCGCGCGCTACGCGCACTCGCCGAGCGCCTCTCCAAGACGGAGCGGCCGTGACCAGAGCGGAATTTGAATCTCAAGGGTTCCACTGGGGGTGATTACTAGGTAGACTGGGTCCGACCGCTAGGCGTGCCCGCAGAGCTGCATCGCCCTCTTTCTTTACCTCTTTTTACAGCTCGCTCTCAGATCGAACTGCGAGCGACTCGCGTGTTCCCCGCGTGCTTTCTGCGGACAGTTTGAACTTCCAGATAGAGCGTGGCTCGTTATTGGCTCCACACCGGCCGTGACCGGGGTCACCCCGTTACACGCGAACCCGGAGTAGGATGCGGTGAGCCGAATCGTGTCTTGGTCGGTTCAAGAAAGCTAAATGATGATGTGTAAAGGGGTTAGAATTGGTACCCCAAAGCCGGAACTCCGGGGGGTCACCCCCTGTTCTGCTTTAAGTACCGAGGACTAGATGGGGACCTGGGGTTAGCCCGGGGTCCCACTTCGCGACAGGAATCATCGAAGAGAGCCGCCGCTGTGGCCCTGCCGGGCGCCGGCCCCCTCACCCCCGCGAAGCTGGCTAGTCGCCTTTGGTCTTTTGACGGAAGGAAGCCCAGCATGCGCAACGTTCTCCAGTTGAGCAGCGTTCTCCCGGGTCTGCGTGCCATTTTCCTTGCAACCTTCGTCGTCAGTGCCGCAGCTTGCGGCGCTAGTCCACTCGATCCCGTTGCCGATCCTGAAGCTCCGGCGGCGGGTTCACCCCCGGGTATCTCGTCCGATCCAAACTCGCCCGATTCCGTCCCGGTTGGTTCGCCGGCAACCCCGCCGGCCGATTCAGCCGCCCCGGCCACGCCACTCGGGCCTGCTCCTGCACCGGTCCCGTCCGCCCAGCAAGGAATTCTTTTTGGATTCTTCATGGGCGACTACTTCCAGCTCGGTCCGACCTGGAACGCGACACTTCGCGGGGCCAGCGTAGGATCGGTCGTGAAGTACCTTCAGATAGCCAGGGAACGCGGTGCCCATGTCCTGATTCAGTTCGGTGGGGGACGGGAGAACTACCTCGACTCCCAGGGCAACTTCAGCCTGGCCAAGTGGAAGGATCGGATAGCGCCCTACAAGAGTGTGGATCTGTCCAGCTACATCGCGGATGGCACCCTTGCCGCGCACTACCTCATCGACGAGCCGGAGGATGCCAGCCGGTGGAATGGCAAGCCGATCGCCTACAGCGAGCTGGAGGAGGTGGCCCGGTTCTCGAAAGAGGTCTTACCTGGACTGACCACGATTGTCCGGGTGGTGCCGACCTGGCTTCAAGGCGCCTCCTTCCGCTGGGTGAACCTGGATGCGGCTTGGGCCCAGTACACTGCGACCAAGGGTGATGTCGCCGTATATCGGGACACGCAGGCTGCGGCGGCCAAGGCTCAGGGCTTGGGGCTGATGTTCTCGCTCAACGTGCTCGATGGGGGTGACGGCAGCTCGGGCCGGCGGGGAACCAAGTCCTGGAGCCACAATATGAGCGCCCTCGAGCTCACCACCTACGGCAAGGCGCTCATCGAGGCTCCGAATGGTTGTGGCTTGTTCATGTGGCGGGAAGATGCTGGTTTTCTGGCGGCTCCCGGCATCCGAAGCGCAATGGAGCTCCTCAGCGCGCAAGCCAAGGCTCGGCCCGCCACCTCCTGCAATCAGACCTAGATCGTTTTTCCTCTAGTCACAGGGCCACCATCTAAAATGGATGGTGGCCCTGTTCTTTTGGCTACCAAGGGGATCGCGGGCCCACTATGTTGCACCTCGTTGTGACGACCGAACGGGGTGTGGCGCAGTCCGGTAGCGCGCCTGCTTTGGGAGCAGGAGGTCCCGGGTTCGAATCCCGGCGCCCCGATAGGAAGTAAAATCAAACCGTCTCGCGGGAACTGGGCCACGGGTCGAGCGCAATGGTCGAGCAGGTGTATTCGCACCTCGGGACGATGCGGCACCGCACCGGAACAGTCGAGTATCGTATCGAGCAGCACCGCGAGAAGCTGGCAAATAGGCTCACGAATCTAGCGGGGCTAGCGGGATGAAGGACCGCCAAAATTGGGCTAAGGCCTGTCGCCGAGCTGCCTACCATGAGGCGGGTCACGCTGTCACCGCCGTCGTGCTTGGGATTCCATTCTCCGCCGTTATAATGGGCGCGATCATGAACGACGCCACAGTGGGAGCAGGAGGTCCCGGGTTCGAATCCCGGCGCCCCGACTGAGATAATGAAATGGGATCGTGTGGGCTGACCGGAAGCGATAGTCGGCCACCCTCGCCGTCGCGAATCTCCATAGGCGAGCTGCTGGATGCCCAAGAACCTGTTTGATCTGAGATATGGCCTTGGGCTTCTTGACGACGTGTGTACCTGCGTGTAAGGTACGCCCAACAGCCGACACAAATTTGGTGGGATAAAGGCACTCCCCGGTGAAAACTGGGGTCGCAAAGCCACGGGTCCTCGCCTCCTCCGCGACGCCTCTCCGACGCCACGAAGGTTCTCGGAACGCTGAACCGCGCACCTCGTCGAGCAGCCTTGCTGCCGCACGGACCGCCTGGATCGTCGGTTCAATAT
>JBDTUV010000399.1:0-2997 GCA_040007575.1 Gemmatimonadales bacterium | reverse complement strand
GTCCCGGTTCCGCGGCCTGCCCATCATCGCCGTCACCGCGAAGGCCATGAAGGGCGACCGCGAGAAGTGTATCGAGGCCGGCGCGTCGGACTACATCGCCAAGCCGGTTGATATGGAGCAACTGCTGTCGCTGCTGCGTGTATGGCTGTACCGGTAAGCGGGACAGCGGGACAGCGGGACAGCGGGACGGTGGTCTCCGCAGGGGGGAATTCCTCGCAGGAGCAAGCTGACCCGCCGCCCGACGACCGGGTCAACATCCTCATGGTCGACGACCAGCCGGCCAACCTGGTCGCGCTGGAGGCGATGCTCCAGGGACTGGGTCAGAACCTGGTCAAGGCGGAATCGGGTCGGGAGGCGCTCAAGTGCCTCCTGACCGATGAATTCGCGGTCATCCTGCTCGATGTGAAGATGCCGGAGATGGACGGATTCGAGACCGCGACGTTGATCCGACAGCGAGACAAGTCCCGCCATACCCCGATCCTGTTTCTCACCGCGGCCGACAAGAGCCAGGACCACGCGGTCCGCGGGTACGCCGTCGGGGCCGTAGACTACCTGGTGAAGCCGGTAGTCCCGGAGTTCGTCCGGTCGAAAGTGGCGGTCTTCGTCGAGCTGGCCAAGAAGTCGGAGCTTCTCCGGCGCCAGACGCAACTGCTGCTGGAGAGCGAGCAGGCGGCGCTGGATCTGGCCGAGACGCGGGCCGAGCTGGTTCGGGATCTGGAGCACAAGAACCGGGAGCTGGAGAGCTTCAGCTACGCCGTCTCCCACGATCTACGGGCGCCACTCCGGCGGATTGATAGCTTCGGTCGCGCGGTGCTCGAGAGTCAGGGCGACAGGCTGGACGAGCAGGGACGGCATTACCTGGAGCGGGTGCGCGAGGCCAGCCAGCACATGTCTCAGCTCATCGATGACGTGCTGCACCTCTCCCGGGTGACTCGCGCCGAGCTGCGGGACCACGACGTGGACCTCAGCGCTCTTGCTACCCTCATACTGTCCCGGCTGCAGGAGAGCGAGCCGGCGCGTAAGGTCGAGATCAAGGTCCGGCCGGGGGTGGTGGTCACCGGAGATGGGCAGCTGCTGCGCATAGCGCTGGAGAATCTGCTGGAGAATGCCTGGAAATTCACCAGCAAGCAGTCGGAGGCTCGAATCGAATTCGGGGTCACCCAGGCGTCCGGTGAACCGACATACTTTGTGCGGGACAACGGCGCCGGATTCGACATGACTTATGCCGACCGGCTCTTTGGTCCGTTTCAGCGGCTGCATCCCCAGGGGGAGTTTGCCGGCTCCGGAATCGGGCTGGCCACCGTTCAGCGCATCATCCACCGGCACGGCGGCCAGGTATGGGCGGAGGGCCTGGTGGGGCAGGGCGCCACGTTCCAGTTCACACTGGGGCGAATCAGGTCGTAGCGAATTAGATCGTAATGATGTGGTGTGGTCTGAAAGCGGGTTGGTGGCGCGATTCCTGGAGCTGTTACTCCTTCCGGCCCCTCCCTACGGCGGCATCCATCTCCGCCTGGCTCTCCTCCCGCGCCTTCACGATACCGCAAGTGCTCCGAGGATGGGGCTCGGCCGCCGGACACTCGCGCGCTGGCTTGTGGATGACGACTTCCGCCTGGGGGTCTAGCGAGGCGGCCCCTCGTTAGGGGTCGGAGTCGGGGTTGGGGCCGCGAGCGCTTCGCTCACCTTGGTGAGTAGCTCGTCTCGAGTAAAGGGCTTAGCCAGGAAGGGTGCATCGAGCCGAGTGAGCCCGTACTCTATCAGCACTTCTGCGGGATGGGCCGACATGTAGAGCGTCCGCTGGGCCGGCCAGCGCTCCCGGATCCGACGGGTAACCTGAACGCCGTCGGCGAGCGGCATGACCACGTCCACGATCACCAACTGGATCCCCCAGCGCGCCGTTTCCAGCACCTCCATTCCCTCTTCACCACTCTCGGCTTCGAATACGCGGAATCCCCACTCACTGAGGAGCCGGTGCGCCATGCGCCGGACCGTAGGCTGGTCGTCGATGACGAGGATACTGGGTGCACTGCGAACGTCGGGTAAGCTCACTGTCGCTGCCAAGAGAAGTAATTAGCCAACACTCACCTGATTTCGATGCCCTCCGGACTCGGGTCCGGTGGATCTCAATATTATATAGTCTCAGGCCGAGCGGCCATTGTGACGCAGAACACAATGGGTCGCTACTCAGCGTCGGCTCGACGCTGGCGGCGATCCTCGAGGCGAGAGCGGCGCTGGTCGTCTTGCGTGCCGGCAGAAGGGAGACCGCGGAACTGGAAGTGGCGCTCGTCGAGGACGCGGTCGCGATCAACGGCTGCCTGGTGGCGGGATCCCGAGCGCACCGACAACACCATGTCTACCATCACGCCGGCGGGCTGCCACTCGCCCGGCGGAATGCCCGGATACAGGTGGGCGTGCGAGGACTTCAGCAGTGCTTGCCGCACGTCGGCCCTGGCACGGGCCCCGGTCTCCAACCCTGCTCGATGCTGTTCGCTCATCAGTCGCTCTCCCGGCCTTTGCCCGCCTTTTGGCCGGGGGGGCCATGTGATCCGGTTCGTTGATTCGGTTCCGCGCTGGAGTCGCTGAGGCGAGAGTCTCCCTCGGGCAGCCCTTCGGGGCGCGGCGATGTTCCTCGATACTCGAAGTGATCGTCGTGCAGAAGCCGTCGGCCGGTGATGACCCCTGACTTCGAGCGGTCCTTGTGAATCATATCGGTGACTTGGCGAAGAAGCTTCTCCACCGGCGTCCACACACCAGGCTTGATCCCTGGGTAGAGCCCGGCATACTCGGCCCTCAGTCTCGCCTCGCGACCGCGCGGAGTGCCCATGAGCGCCTCCCGGTTGTGATGGAATAACAGCCAATGTACACGCAGTTCCGGCCGGAGGGCAGAACATTGTCTCGGGGCGGGAGAGAGCAGGGCAACACGGGGCAGGGAGCGATCCAGGAAAAGCGCCGGCGGGCGCTTTCGGCTGATTGTCGAGGACAAGTTCTCGATTGCCGGGC
>JBDTUV010000398.1:0-3006 GCA_040007575.1 Gemmatimonadales bacterium | reverse complement strand
CGACCCGCCCTTCAACTCCAACCGCGACTACAACGTCATCTTCCGCGACGAGTCGCGCAACCGCACCGACGCCCAGCCGCTGGCCTTCGAGGAGACCTGCGGCTTCGATTTCCCAGACTGCTGGACCTAGGTAGATCCGGCCTCCGCGAGCATATGGGTCGTCAACCTGCCGAGACCTTTCACCTCAACGTCGCGAGGCTCGAACGCATGCCGATCTCGCAGCAGCTCCCACGATGCCGGCGCCACCTGGATGCGTCCGGGTAGGCCGGATGACTCCATACGTGAGGCGGCGTTCACCGTGTCGCCCCACAGGTCAAACAAAATCCGCTTCTGACCGATGATGCCGGCGACCACGTTTCCCGACGCCAGGCCGATGCGGAGCTCGAGGTCCAGGTCATTGGCGGCCCGCCAGGCACCGATCGCGACGAGCATGCCACGCGCCAACGCAAGGGCAGCTTCCGCATGGTCGGGCCGTGGGTCCGGTGCGCCCGCCACGGCCATGTAGGAATCACCGATGGTCTTGATCTTCTCCACCCCGCATGTTGCCGCCAGCTCGTCAAATTCGGTAAAGAGCGTGTCGAGGAGGCCGACCACGCGAGCGGGATCGGTCCGTTGCGCCCATGGCGTGAAGGCGGCGATATCCGCGAAGAGGACGGTCGTCTCCGCGTATGCCTCGGCAATGCGGTCCTCACCGTGTCGCAGCCGAATGGCGATCGACTTCGGGATGGCGTTGAAGAGCAGCTCGTCGGAGCGCGCCTGGGCCTCGCGCCGACGGAGATCGGTGTAGCGCAGCAACAGGAAGGTGACGGCACTAGGCCCGCCGACGCCAATGAGAAATGAGATGAGACGCGTCGGATACGCAGGTGGCGCGATCCGGCTGGTCACGAAAGGATCGATACCGACGACGCCCACGAGTCCAACCAGGAAGATTACGAACCACTTCGTCGCCGGTCGCGGACCGAGCGCGATGATGGCGTACACCGGGACCAGGAAGGCCCACATCATCCCGCCACCGCTGACGGATACGCCACCGTTGATGATGTTCGTGATGATCGTGAACGGTATGCCCACCGAGATGAGCGCCACCACGTAACGCTGAAAGCGGTGGGTGCGTGCCAGCAGCACCAGGTTGCCGATGGCGTAGAGGCACAGGCCCAGGCCGAGCACCCACGCGAGCACCGCGTCGGGGGCGAGCGGGATCAGCGTGAGCGCAGCCGGCACCGTAACGTACCCGGCAATCACCCCCATCCGCTTGCGCAGGCGGATGTCGTCGTCATCGGTTGACTCGTCAGCGATCGCGATCAACCGAGCCATGAGCCCTCGCACGAAGGGCATGGTACGCGCGAAGCATCTTGTACCGGAGCGTATCCTCTCGGCCATCCAGACGGGGTGGAGCCATGATCTGCGACCTCAAAGGCAGCATCGCGCGCGGCGGCGCCGAAGTTGGCATGCGCCGGCGGTCGAAGACGGCTGTTGACTAGCCCGATGCATACCAACGTCCTCCACTACGGCGACAACCTCGACATCCCGCGTCGCTACCTGCCCGATGCCACCGTCGACCTGGTCGACCTCGACCCGCGCTTCAATTCGAATCGCGACGACAACGTCATCTTCCGCGACGAGTCAGGCTACGCCACGGCTGCCCAAAGGCATCGACCGTGATGCAGGAGCGGCGCCGTGCCGGACTGGGCGGGATCGCGTTCTCGATTGCCCTCGTCGTGGGCTTCACCATTGGTGGCCCCAACGGTGGCGAGTACGGCAGTGAGCACATCGCCGACTTCGTCGGTCGAAGCTCAATCATGATCATTGTCTCGACGTACCTTCTCGCGATCTCGATGCTCGGCCTGATTGGGTTGATGGCCTACCTGCGTCATGCCTGCTTCGGCCCAGACGGACATGACCGGATCACCTGGGGCACCAGCCTCCTCGCGGTCGCCTCGTTCCTGATCGGGTGGGCCCTGTACCTCGCGCCGTCCGCCGCCATCAACGCCGGCGGCCCGGCCATTGATCCAGGCATCACCTATGCGTTCCTCAGCGCAGGCCTCATGGTCGTCTTCGGCGCGAGCGCGATCCTGCTCGGCATGTCGCTGTTGAGGCTCGCACTTGCCGGCCACGCCGCGCCGATGTGGGTTCGCGGCTTCAGCGCGCTGGCAGGGCTGTCCTCCCTCTCCTCGTGGGGATTCCTGATCGCGGCACACTGGTCACCGAATCAATGGCTGCCCGTGCCGTTCTACTTGGTGATCCTGTGGGGGCTGGCCTTGGGCGCATGGCTACTTGCCTCTGGTGAAAACTGAGCCGATGCAGACCAACCTCCTCTACTACGGCGACAACCTCGACATCCTGCGTCGCTACCTGCCCGATGCCAGCGTCGACCTGGTCTACCTCGACCCGCCCTTCAACTCCAACCGCGACTAGGAGCGAATGCTGAGATGACCTGGGTTGAAGGACGAGCAGTAACGATTGATCGTCCGGTTCAGGATGTCTGGAACTTCATGATTGACATTTCCAACATGCCCCGGTGGGAGGACAGTGGCGCCGTATGGACGCAGACATCCGTCGGGCCCATCGGCGCGGGCACCAGGTTTCAGTCCTCCGTGCACCTGCTCGGGCGGACGAGCTTGTTCGATCTGCGGGTTACCGCGTTCGAGCCGAACAGGGTATTCACCGTAGAGGCGATAGGTGGATTTGGCAGGGGCACGAAGATCAGCTATGTGATTGAACCCGTCGACGCTCGGAGCACCAGGCTGCGTCGCCTGACCGAGCCAGAGCTTCACGGGGTGGCGTCGCTGCTCCGGCCATTTCAGGCGCTGATCGTGAGGAAGACCGCCAGCATCGAGGCCAATAATGTGAAGCGCTTGCTGGAAGGCCAATCTCAGTGATCTGATGACCGAGCTCGCCACCAACGTCCTCTACTACGGCGACAACCTCGACATCCTGCGTCGCTACCTGCCCGATGCCAGCGTCGACCTGGTCTACCTCGACCCGCCCTTCAACTCCAACCGCGAC
>JBDTUV010000397.1:0-3010 GCA_040007575.1 Gemmatimonadales bacterium | reverse complement strand
GATGCTCAATGGCCGGTATGATTTCTTCTTTCCCGTCGAAACCTCGCAGGTCCCGATGTTTCGCCTGCTTGGCACGCGCGGGGACCAGAAGCGGTACGTGGTGGAAGACGGCAGCCACTTCGTGGCTCGCACCCGATTGATTCAGGAGACGCTCGGGTGGCTGGACAAGTATCAGCCTTTGCCCCAATAGGTCACTTCGGCCGAACTCTTGTGAAGCTTTTATCGCTGGTCGATACCTCTCGCCGCGTAACCGAAGCGAGTGGCCGCTTGAAGAAGATCGGACTCCTGGCCACCCTCCTCGGGAGCGTCGAGCCGGAAGAGATCGAGATCGCCGTGGCCTTCCTGTCCGGATCACTGCTCCAGTCAAGGCTCGGCGTCGGCTATGCCACCCTTCAGGCCGCAATGCCGGAGCACACCTCAGATGTGCCATCGCTGGAGTTGGCCGAGGTAGACGCCGCGTTCGATCGAATCGCGGACGTGGCCGCCGGGAAGGGCTCCACCGGGGAGCGGCAACGACTCCTCGGCGAGCTGCTGGCCCGCGCCACTCACGAGGAGCAGAGCTTTCTCTTTCGGCTGGTCACCGGCGAGCTGCGACAGGGCTCGGTCGAGGGTCTGATGCTGGAGGCGGTGGCCAAGGCGTCGGGGCAGCCGGCGGAGGGTGTCCGCCGTGCCCGGATGATGGCGGGAGACCTGCCGAGCGTGGCGAAGGCCGCCCTGACCGGAGATACGACTAAGCTTGTCGCCTTCGCCGCCCAGCTCTTTCGGCCGGTGCATCCGATGTTGGCCGGGTCGGCCGAGGACCCGTCGGTGGCGATCAAGGAGTTGGGAGAGGCTGCGCTGGAGTACAAGCTGGACGGCGTGCGGATCCAGATCCACAAGAGCGGCGACCAGGTGGCGGTCTACTCCCGCCGGCTCAACGAGGTGACGGCCGCGGTGCCCGAGGTGGTGCAGCTGGTGCGTTCTCTGCCCGCCCGCGAGCTCATCCTGGACGGCGAGGTGATCGCGCTGCGGGAGGATGGCACCCCCCATCCATTCCAGACGACGATGAGCCGTTTCGGCAAGCGACTCGAGGTCGAGCGGGCGCGAGGCCAGGTCCCCCTCAGTGCGTTCTTCTTCGACCTGCTGTACCTGAACGGCACCTCCCTGATGGACGAGCCAGCTCGCCGGCGGCTGGCCGAGTTGCACGAGCTGGCGCCGGCCCCGACCGTGGTGCCGCGGCTGGTGACCTCGTCGAGTGTGGAGGCCGATCGTTTCCTCCGGACCGCGCTGGAGCGGGGCCATGAGGGGATCATGGCCAAGTCGCTGGACGCGCCCTATCAGGCCGGACATCGCGGCCGCCGCTGGCTCAAGATCAAGCCGGCGAACACACTCGACCTGGTCGTCCTGGCGGCGGAGTGGGGCCACGGCAGGCGGAAGGGGTGGCTCAGCAATCTTCACCTCGGTGCACGGAATGCGGCCGGGGGCGTCGTCATGCTGGGGAAGACGTTCAAGGGGATGACGGACGAGATGCTCGAGTGGCAGACGAAGAAGCTGCTGGAGCTCGAGGTGGCCCGCGACGGCATCACGGTTTACGTGCGGCCGGAGCTGGTGGTGGAAGTGGCGTTCAACGAGGTGCAGGCGAGCACCCAGTACCCCGGCGGAGTCGCCTTACGCTTCGCCCGTATCAAGCGGTACCGTTCCGACAAGACGGCGGATGCGGCTGATACGATCGGCTCGGTGCAGGAGATCTATCGGCGTACGGCAGGCCAGCCAGCCTGAGCGGGCTTGGTCGTCATCCCGGCCTCTGCGTTGTCACCCCTCGCGGTGCTCGGGGTGACACGCTTCTTTCACTCTGGAGATAAATATGCGATACCTGCTCTACACAGCCTTCGCCCTGACCGCCTGCGGACGGCACGACACCGCACGTGACGCTCGGGCCGCCGACACCTCGGCCTCGCCGGCTCCCGCTCCCGATCGAGCCATGTCGGCGGTGGCTGACCGCCTCCTCGGCACCTGGACCGCCCAGGGCTTCGACGCCGGATCGACCCGCGCGCAGCAGTTCACCATTGCCTGGGCTCGGACGCCCGACGGCAGCCTCGCCGGAACCATCGCGTTCCGTCCGGGCGAGACGTACACGGTCAAGGTGGTCTCCACCGGCGACAGCACGATGGTCTACGAGTCGGAGCCGCACCACAGCCCCACGCTCAAGGAGCAGGTAGTGACCCGGACCCAGGCTCATCTGGTAGGGGACTCGCTGGTAGGCACCTACGAGGCACGGGGGACGAAGGGTGGTAAGGTGCTACGGGGTCGCTTCACCGCAAAGCACGAGTAGGGAGAAACACTCATGAATCGAATCTGGACCGCATTACTCACAGTGCCGCTGGGCCTCGCCGGGTGCGGCGGCTACAGCGCGCCCACAGGCTCGCAGAACCCACCACCACCGGCAATGATGCAGAACGACATCAACATCGTCGTGGGTGCGTCCCAGCTCACGACGGCCGCCTTCAACCCCAATCCCAAGGTTGTGTCACTCGGCGGCAGCTCGAGCGTTACCGTGCGGTGGGTGAACAAAGACATCAGCGGGGGCGATTACACGTCTGGGAGCGCCACGATACACAACATCGCCTCGGACAACGGAGCATTCCCCGCGTCGGCATCACTGGGCGGTAACGCGACCTACTCGGCGACGCTCACTGCCACCGGCGATTACCCGTACCACTGCACGATTCATCCCAACATGACCGGGACGGTTACGGTGGGTCAGTAATCGGTTGATACGCCCGCCCCGTTGGGGCGAGCCAACGTGTTCAACGAGCTCCCGGCTTTGCCCGGCCCTCACGGGCCGGGCTACACGAATGGCGCGGTCCTCCGGACCGCGGGCACTCCCAGTGCCATTGGGCACCGGCGTCACCACGCGCCTGCTCCGAGCCAACGTGCTCATTTCGGGCCATGCCAAAGCGCCTAAACGACCACGGAGTATCCGCGGTCCGGAGGACCGCGCCAAACCCTAGCCCGGCCCGTGAGGGCCGGG
>JBDTUV010000396.1:0-3012 GCA_040007575.1 Gemmatimonadales bacterium | reverse complement strand
CAAGCTCGCCGAGCTGGCAGTGAAAGAGGGTGAGATGCGCCGGCTGGTCGAGCAGATGAACCGGATCGTGAACTACGTCGCCACCCTCGATGAAGTCCCCGGGGACCGGATCGCCGAGCCGTTTCTCGCGGGGCCGCAATCGGTCACGCTGCGTGCTGACATGGAAGCGCCGGCGCCGCTCGCCCGTCCGCCGGCCGCGATGGCGCCCGAGTTCGCCGGTGGGTTCTTCCTGGTTCCCCGCCATGGCGCGATGGAGGATCAGTGAGCGGGGCAGCGACCGTGGCAGTCGAAACCGGTAAGCGGCTGGCGGCGGCCAAAGACCTCAACGCAACACTGCACTGGTCGCAGGAGTTGCTGGACGCCGAGGCGGCCCGCGCCGATCGCATGGCGACTCCTGGGCCTCTGGCGGCGATGCCGGTCGCCCTGAAGGACAACATCGTGACGGTGGAGCAACCGACCACCTGCGGCTCCCGGATCCTGGAAGGCTACATGTCGCCTTACAACGCGACCGTCGTTGAGCGACTGCGTGCGGCCGGTGCCATGATCGCCGCCAAGACCAACCTCGACGAGTTCGCCATGGGCTCGTCGACCGAGCACTCTGCCTTTGGACGGGTGAAGCATCCCCTGGACCCCACCAGGGTGCCCGGCGGATCGTCCGGCGGTTCGGCCGCACTGGTGGCGGCGGGGGTGGTGCCCGCTGCGCTGGGATCAGAGACCGGTGGCTCCGTGCGCCAGCCCGCCAGCTTCTGCGGAGTTGTAGGAGTGAAGCCCAGCTATGGACGGGTGAGCCGCTATGGCTTGGTCGCCTTCGGATCCTCCCTCGATTGCGTCTCGGTCTTCGGCCGCACCGTGGATGACGCCGCCCGGGTCCTGAGCACAATCAGCGGACCGGACCCCCTCGACGCCACTACTGTTGACCGTGAGCCCATGCGGGTCCCGACACCTCTGCCGGACCTTCGCGGTCTGACCGTCGGCGTTCCCAAAGAGTACTTCCCGGCCGACCTCGACGCCGGGGTGTCCACCGCGCTCCGCCGTACTACCGAGCAGATCCAGGCGCTGGGCGCCGAGGTCCGCCTGGTGTCGCTTCCAAACTCGGCCTACGCGGTGCCGACCTACTATATCATCGCACCGGCGGAAGCCGCGGCCAATCTGGCGCGCTATGACGGTGTGCGTTACGGCCAGCGTCGCGTTGGACCCGAGGGAGATATCCGTGCACTATATCGCACTACCCGGGGCGAAGGCTTCGGGGAAGAGGTGCGCCGCAGGATTCTGGTGGGCACCTACGTGCTGAGCGCGGGGTACTACGACGCCTACTACAAGAAGGCACAGCAGGTGCGGGCCCTGATCGCCCAGGACTTCCATCAAGTGTTCGATTCCGGAATCGACCTGCTCCTCACCCCGACCACGCCGACGCCGGCGTTCAAGGCAGGGGAGAAGACGGAAGACCCGGTGGCGATGTACCTGGCCGACGTCTTTGTCTGCTCGATGAGTCTGGCCGGGCTTCCCGCGCTGAGCCTGCCGGTAGGTCGGAGCGAGGGCCTGCCCATTGGGGCCCAGCTGGTGGCGCCCCATTTCGGCGAGGAACGGCTGCTGGCCGCGGCCCAGGTACTCGAGCGGACGATAGATCCGCTGGCGGAGGTGCGCTGATGGCCTGGGAAACCGTCATCGGTCTCGAGGTCCACGTCCAGCTGCGCACCAGGACCAAGATGTTCTGCGGCGACCGGACCACATTCGGCGATCCGCCAAATACCAACGTCTGTCCGGTCTGCCTGGGCCTTCCGGGAGCGCTGCCGGTACCCAATGCCGAGGCGATCCGCTTGGCGGTACGCGGCGCCCTCGCGTTGGGCTGCACGGTGCACCAGACCAGCATCTTCGCCCGCAAGAACTACTTCTATCCCGATCTGCCGAAGGGTTACCAGATCTCGCAATTCGACCGGCCGCTCGCCACCGGGGGGAGTGTCAGCTTCGACTCGCCCGATCGTGGCAGACTCCAGGTAGGCATCACCCGGCTCCATGTCGAAGAAGACGCGGGCAAGCTGCTCCACGACCGCTTCCCGGGAAAGACCGCGGTCGACCTCAACCGTGCCGGCACACCTCTCGCCGAGATCGTAAGTGAGCCCGACCTGCGGTCGCCCGCGGAGGCGCGCGCGTACCTCACCACCCTCCGGCAGATCCTGATCTACGCCGGCGTCAGCGAGTGCAGCATGGAGCAGGGAAGTCTGCGGGTTGACGCGAACCTCTCCATCCGGCCGGCCGGCACAGCCAAGCTCGGCACCAAGACCGAAGTAAAGAACATGAACTCGTTCGCCAACGTCGAGCGGGCACTCGAGGCTGAGCGTGCCCGCCAGATTGCGCTGGTGGAGTCGGGAAACCGGGTGGAGCAGGTGACTCTCCTCTTCAACGCAGGAACAGGTCAGGTCAAGCCGACCCGGTCAAAGGAGGAGAGTCACGACTATCGCTATTTCCCTGATCCCGACCTTCCGCCACTGGTTCTGACACCGGCCTGGATCAACGAGCAGCGAGCCGCGTTGCCCGAGCTCCCTGAGGCCAAGCGCACGCGCCTCGAGGCGGCTCACGCGCTGTCCGCCAAGGACGCCCGGGTCATCACCGCGGAAGCCGGCCTGGCATACTACTTCGAGTCGGTGGTGGATGCGGGTGCCGATCCCAAGACCGCTGCCAACTGGGTCATGGGTGACGTGATGACAACTTATAACGAGAGCGGATCGTTCCCGGTGCCGGCCAGGCGACTCGCCGAGTTGATTGGGCTCGTGCGGGAGGGCGTGGTGAGCCACCAGGCCGCCAAGCGCGTCTACTCCGAGCTAGCCCAATCCTCCGACCAGGACCCCCGCGCCACGGCCGCGCGGCTGGGACTGGTGCAGGTAAGCGATCAGGGAGCTCTGACAGGTTGGGTGGATGAAGTACTCGCTGCGCATCCGGGCGAGGTGGCGCGTTTCCGCGAGGGTGAGACCAAGCTGATGTCGTTCTTCGTGGGCCAGGTGATGAAGCGGAGCA
>JBDTUV010000395.1:0-3013 GCA_040007575.1 Gemmatimonadales bacterium | reverse complement strand
GGCGCCTTGAGAATTCGAATTACCCTGGGAGAGGCCTTTCTGAAAGACCTGAAAATCCCCAATTCCCACGTCCTCACCAAGAGTGGCGGTGTGAGGCGGGAGAGTCTGCTGAGCATCCTGAACCTGGCTCTCCTGAGCCCCGCTGGACAGGAGCGGTTCAGGCGTGAGGGGTCGGTACTTGCCCGGCTGTCCCACCCCGGGATCGCCAGGCTGCTGGACGCCGGCCTCAGCGGCGCCGGCCAGCCGTACCTGGTGCTCGAGTATGTCCAGGGCCAGCCCATAGATGCCTTTGCCGACCAGCATGGCCTCAGCCAGGCCGAGCGCATCCGTCTGCTGCTTCAGGTCTTCGCGGCAGTCGAGCACGCTCATACCCACCTGATCGTCCACCGCGACCTCAAGCCCTCCAACATCCTGGTCACGCCTGAGGGTGTGGTTAAACTGCTCGACTTCGGCATTGCCAAGCTCCTGGACGGCGAAAGCGGAGGTGACCGCTCGGCTCTCACCATCGACGGTGGACGCGTTCTCACTCCGCAATACGCGGCGCCGGAGCAGGTTCGTGGCGAGCCGCTCACCGTGGGTGCCGACATCTACTCGCTCGGGGTGCTGCTCTATCTCCTGGTGTCGGGCCGCCATCCCACCGCCGAGGGGTGCCGCACACCGGCCGAGAGCATCCATGCCTTGCTCGAGACCGAGCCGGCTGCGCTCCACTTGGGCGATCTGGACAACATTCTCGCCAAGGCACTGCAGAAGAGCCCGGCCGATCGCTATCACACGGTCGCCGCCTTCGCCGACGATCTGGAGCGCTACCTCCTTCACCAGCCGGTGAGCGCCCGGGCCCACTCGCTCGCCTACCGGGTGAAGAAATTCAGTCGCCGGAACCGGCAGCAGTCGTAGCCGGAGCCATCGCGGGGGCGGGGCTGATCGGCGCGACGGTCTTCTCCCTGAGCCAGATGCGGGATGCCCAGCACCAGCGCGACGAAGCCCGCGCCCAGCGCGACAACGCCCTCTACCACGAACGCCGCGCCGCCGCCTCCAGTGGCTTCATGGAGTTCCTGCTCGAGAGCATCGCGCCGACCGGCCGCGCCTACACGATGCAGGAGCTGCTCGACAAGGCACGCGAGATGCTCGAAGCCAACTACCGGGGAGACCCCCGCTTCATGGGCCGCATGATGGTGGAGCTCGCGGACCACTATTTCGAGATGCACGACCGCAATCGGGAACTTCCTCTGTTGCGGCGGGCCGAAGAGTTGGGGACCTCGTCCAACGACATGGAGACGGCGGGCATCGCCTCCTGCCGCTTGGCCAAGAGCGCGGCCGACGACGGTGACGCGGAAGCGGCGCAAAGCATTCTGGACCGGGCAAGTGGGTACCTGGCTCGGCTGCCGGCGTCCGCCTATATCCCGCGAGTGCAGTGCCTGCGCGCCCGATCCGCGCTGGCAAGGCTGCTGGGCCGGCCGCGTGAGGCGCTGGCCCATGCTGAACAGGCGGTGGCGCTGGGAGATGCAGCGGGCGACAGTGTCTCCCACTACCACCTGGGCGCAGTCAACGAAGTCGCGCGAGCCCTGCACGACGACGGCCAGATTCGACGCGCGCTGGACCTGACCCGCGAGCTCATGGCAACCCTGGGTCGAATTGGCCGCGGCCACACCCTCAACATGGTGGTCGAGGGATACAACGAGGCCGCGCTGCTCTCGCGCCTGGGCGAAAAGCGCGCCGCCTCTTCCTCCCTGGGCGGCACGATTCATCTGGCGAGCGGGATGAATCCCCAGAAGCGGGTCCCCATCTACGTCACCCTGATGGTGGGCGAGTTGGCGGGCGATCTGGGCCGGCTGGATTCGGCCGAGCGGGTCTTCCGGCGCAGTCTGGCCGAAACCAGGGCAAGCGGAGACAGGGCCTATCAGGCTCGGGCATTAGGTGGGCTGGCGGGCACCTTGATCGATCGAGGGGAGCTGCCGGCGGCCAGGAAGTACCTGGACGAGCTACGGAACCTGATACCGGATCAGCTTCGTTGGCGAGTGGACGCCCTGGAAGCTCGCCTCCGGTACGCTCAGGGTGACAAGTCGGAGGCCCGGCGACGATATCAGGCCATGCTCACCTCCCGCGGCTTCCCCGAACGCGGGATCAGTACGCCGTACTTTTCGGCTATGGTGCTGGAGGCATCGCTCATGGCTCTCGGCAGCGGCGACGCGGTGGCAGCTGAATCGCTGGCCCGGCATGCCTTCAGGCTGGCTCAGGGCGAGGGGCAGGATGAGGCCAGGAGTGGAACGATAGGCTACGCCCGGGTAACGCTGGCTCGCGCGCTGCTTGCGCGGGGGAACAATCCTCTGGCACTGGGTGAGCTCCGCCGGAGTCTCGGCGCCCTGGCAAACGGGTATGGGCCGGATCACCCGCGAACCCAGGAAGCGCGGGTCTTACTCGGTGTCAGCCCTTCTCCAGCGCGTGATGCAGCAACAGCCGCGCCTTCCGCCAATCCCGCTGCACTGTCCGATCCGAGACGCCTCGGAGCCGGGCGATCTCCACGAAGGAGAAGCCTCCAAAAAAGTGGAGGTCGACCAGCTCGGCGAGCGATGGCTCCAGCTCGGCCAGCTGGCGGAGGGCCTCGCCCAGCGCGGCGAGGTCCTCTCCCGCCTCGAGCGCAGCCGGGCTGCCGACCTCATCCTCGACCAGCGTGATCTCATAGTCGCGGCTTCGTTTCTTGGCCCGGCGGCGGCGGGCATAATCGATCACCAGACCGCGCATGGCACGGGATGCATAGGCGAAGAACCGTGCCCGGTCGGGAAACTTCGCGTCTCGATTGCCCAGCATGCTGAGATAGGCGTCATGCACCAGGGTGGTGGTACCGAGGGTGAGGCTGCCCCCACGCCGTTCCAGCTGGTGCTCCGCAAGACGGCGTAATTCGCTGTAGAGGGTGGCAAACAGCTCGTCGGCCGCCTGGGCGTCCGCTTGCCCGGCGCGAGAAAGCAATTCGGTGAGGTCGGTGGGCAGGGTACTCTCCAGTGAGCAGGGCACAACG